>CAZYTN010000331.1:0-2755 GCA_964650115.1 uncultured Sulfuritalea sp. | reverse complement strand
GCAGCAGCGAATACACCACGTGGCGCATGATGGTCTCGACCGTCTTCGCCGCCTGGACGTGTGGCGCGGAACGGATTTCGATAATGGGTGCGCTCATGACGGGAAAACCTTTTTAGCCACAGAGGACACAGAGGGCACAGAGAGAGGCCTGACCCAGGTTTTCTCTGTGATCTCTGTGTCCTCTGTGGCTAATGGTTTTGCTTCTCACGCTGCCTTCTCCCGCAGGATCTGCTTGGCGACGCGGAACTGCTGCACCAGCGGGATGTTGGACGGGCAGACGTAAGTGCAACAACCGCACTCGAAGCAGTCGCCGAGGAAATACCGATCGCCCATCAGCTCGTATTCTCGCTTGGCGGCGAGCATGCCCAGGGTCGAGGGATTGAGGCCCATCGGGCAGGACTCGACGCATTCGCCGCACTTGATGCAGGGATAGGTCTGGCGCCCTTCACGCAGCGCCATGTCCTCGTGGCGGAATACCAGCACGCCGGAAATACCCTTGGTGATCGGCACGTCGAGCGAAGCGATGGCCTGGCCCATCATCGGCCCGCCGAGAATCACCTGGCGCGCATCGAGCGCATCGACCGCCGGCACGCCGGCATAGTCGAGCACGAACTTGAGCGGCGTACCGAGTATCACGCGATAGTCTCCGGGACGCGCCACGCCCGAACCCGTTACCGTCACCACGCGCTCGGTGAGGCCCTGCCCGGCCGGCAGCAGCTTGCCCAAGGCAGCCAGGGTACCGACATTGCTCACCACCATGCCCAGCGCAATCGGCAAGCCACCTGCCGGCATCTCGGCGCCGAACAGCGCCATGATCAGCATCCGCTCTGCACCCTGCGGATACTTGGTCGGCACCGCCTCGACGTGAATCTCGCCCTCGGCGAAACTTCCGCCAGCCGTCGCCGCGGCGATCGCCTGGCGCAGCACCGCCACGGCATCCGGCTTGTTGTCTTCGACGCCGATGATGGCGCGCACGGCGCCGGTGGCGCGCATCGCATAGCGCGTGCCGGCGATCAGGTCGTCGGCGTGCTCGACCATGACGCGATGGTCGCAGGTGAGGTAGGGCTCGCACTCGCAGCCATTCACCACCAGCGTGTGGACTTTCGCCTGCTTCGGCACCGAGAGCTTGGCGTGGGTCGGGAAGGCCGCGCCGCCGAGACCGACCATGCCGCTGTCCCAGATTGCCTGCAGGATGTCCTGGCCGCTGGCCTGCGAGAGGTCGCGCGGCTGACCCCACAGATCCTCCTGCGTGGCGCCGGGATGGGCGCGAATCACGATGGATTCGATCCAGGTGCCGCGCATGCCGGGCCGCAGGCCGATGAACTCGACCACGCCCGACAGCGGCGCGTGGTGCGGCACCGACAGCCATTCGTCGCTGCGCGCAATCGGCTGGCCGCGCACCACCTCCTGGCCGATGCGGACGATGGGCCGCGGCGTCTTGCCGATGTGCTGCGACAACGGCACCGTCACCTTCGGCGGAAACGGCAGGCGCCGGATCGCGCGATCCGCCGTCAGCTTGCAGGACGGCGGATGCACGCCGCGCTGAAAGGCCTGGCCGCGAAAGTAGGAGACGAGTTTCATGTCGAAACTAGTTGAACTTCGCCGCCCGCGCCATGAGTTTCTCGACACCCGGTTCGTTGATGTTCCACGGTGTGCCGGGGTGGATGCAGCCAGCCGTGCACTTCTCGGCGGACTTGACGATATCGGCGAACTTCGCCCCCTTCGGATTGATGACGACGGCGAGCTTCTGCTCGTTGTAGGCGAAGACCTTCGGCGCCAGCGTGGTGCACTCGTCGCAGGCCGTGCATTCGGGCGTCTCGATCCAGACCGGGTCGTAATCGCCGCCGGCGCCACCTGTTGCCGCCGTATCGCCAGCGCCGACTTTTGCTCCGGGTACCGCCGACATCGCATCCGCCTCCCCGCCGCCAAGTCCGAGGCTGGCGGAAATCTTCGCCATCAATTCGGCGCGCACGCGCTCGGTCACCTCGGCGGTATCCGCCGGCCGCGCGTCGATACCGGCGATGTTGCGCAACTGGCGCCAGAAATTCCGCCTTTCTTCGGTGGAGCGCACCATGTCCTCGGTGGCAAGCAGGCGCATCAGGCGATTCTTCTTGTCCACCGCCCAGATGTAGGGAAATTTTCCCTCGCGCTCATCCTTGTCCAGATCGAGGAAATCGGCCAGCATCACCATGTTCTCGTTCCAGGTCTCCGGCGGCGCCTTCTTGAACTGCTTGAGAAAGCGCGCCTCGGTGGCGGCAAAGTCGGCGAAGGTCATCGGCAGCGTCATGGTCTGCTGGGCGCCGGATTCGTCGAGGTACTTGAGGCTGTAGCTCGGCCAGTCGTCATCGAGCGACGGGTTGCCTTCGAGGCTGACGCATTCGTTGAAGGTGGTGCCGGCATCGGGATCGAAACGGAACAGCGGATAGGCGCGGCCTTCCACCGCCAGCTTGCTCTGGTCCACGCTGCGGTCGTCGCCGACGCCGTGTTCCGGCGGGCACACGGCGTAGATGTTGAACAGCGCCGGACGCCGGCTGTTGAGGCCATCGACATAGCTCTCGAGCAGGTGATTGACATGCGCGATGGTGCCCTGCATCACATACGAGGTGCGGTGCGCCATGCCGATCAGCGAGATTTCCTTGCGCGTCTCCTGCTTGCCGCGCGAAGCGGTGCCGAAGGGCGCCATGTCGGACACCTGGCCGATGAAGCCCGAGGTGCAGGCCTGGCCGCCGGTGTTGGAATACACCTGCGTATCGAC
>CAZYTN010000330.1:0-2761 GCA_964650115.1 uncultured Sulfuritalea sp. | reverse complement strand
GGAGAACACCGGGTTGCCCCAGGGTGCCTTGCGCAGCCACTCGAACAGGCCGTTGGTGTAGCCCTTCTTGCGCTGCGCCGCTTCGATCGCACCGGGAACCGTGAAGCCGTGGATCATCGAGGCCAGTACCGCGAAGTACATGAAGTAGGAAGTGTTCAGCACCTTCCACTCGGCGCTCATGCCCGGGTCGGACAACAGGTGGTGGGCGCTCGCCAGTTGCAGGAACAGGATGTAGAGCAGGAAGGCGAAGCGCGAGACTTTCTCCGACAGCGGCTTGGCGCCGAAAACCACGGCGGCGATCAGGTACCAGATCGAGACATGGGCAGCGACGTTGATCTGCTGCGAGGAGTGACCCAGCGCCCACCAGACCATGCGATACAGTTCCGCGTCGATTTCCTTGATCAGGCCGACCGACCAGAGGAAGGTCGGGATCAGGATCGCGGCACCGGAAGCGATGGTGAATACGGCGATGATCGCGGCAGTCAGGGCGCCGAAGGTCACCAGCGGGATCGAGCCGACGTAGGTCTTCTCGCGCTTGGCGACCACCAGGGTGCCGAAGAATACGCCGCAGCCGATCAGCGCACCCACGGCGAAGAGGATGATGCCGAGGTAGAAGTGCGGCGCGGCCTGCATCGGCACGTAGGAGGTGAACATCACGCTCGACTCGCCCTGGAAGATGGCGACGTTGGTCATGATGCCGCCGACGACCATCAGCCAGAACTGCACCCAGGCCAGCTTGGGCGTGGCCAGGCGGCATCGGAGCAGGGTCGATGAGGCGAAGTAGAGCACTGCCATTTCGAAGAAGATGATCCACAGGATCAGCATGTCGATGCCGTGCGCGGTCAGGATCAGGTAGAACTGGTCCGCCGGCAGCAGCTTGATCGCCGGCCAGCGGGTCAGGATCACCAGGAGGGCGGTGATGCCGCCCACCAGCAGCCAGAGTACGCCGGCAACGGCGTTCCAGCGCATCAGCTTGTCGGCGTCGAGGTCGAACTGCAGCCCGGTGCGCGGACAGGTACGGTAAGTAGTTGCCATCTGTGTATCCCCTTATTTCACGTAAATACGGCCAAGCATCGTGTGGTGGCCGATGCCGCAGTATTCGTTGCAGACGATGGCGTAGGTGCCGGCCTTGGTCGGCGTCATCTTGACCACATGCTCATAGCCGGGGACGACCTGGATATTGATGTTGGTCGGCTGCAGCGAGAAACCGTGGTTGTAATCGACTGCCGAGAGGTGGATCTTGTAGGTCTTGCCGGCTTCCAGCTCCAGGATCGGATACCAGGACCAGAGGCGCGCCAGCAGGAAGGCCTCGCCCTTGGCGTTTGGCTTGGCGACCGGAATGTTCTGGTCGGTCTCGGTACGGATGGTGTTTTCCTTGACGAAGGCTTCCGTCTTGGCCGTGAACATTTCCGTCGTGGTCTTGTACACCTCGTTCGAAAGGTTCTGCTTACCGTTGATGTGCCAGTAGACCATCATGATGAACATGATCATGGCCCAGACGAAGGCGATGCCGATCCAGGCCCATTCTTGCGCGGCGATCGGCTGTTTCCACCACAACCGCTCTGACGGCGGCAGGATTGCACTCATAGATTTCTCCCTGATTGACTGAAATGCTTACTTGGCGAGGGGGACACTCATGATGTCGATGATTCCCCACAGGATATATAGGACTCCGGGAGACGCTACCCCGAGGAACAGGAGCAGGAAGTGGTTGTCCAGCAGCTTCTGCATGAATGGAACATCGTCGTCTTCATTGTTATTCGCCATGTTTTTGCCCTCTACGTTAGCGCGCTGCAGCGCGCGGTTAAAACAAACAATCGGAATCCATACCTAATGGGGGGCGAGGATAACCTGACCAAGGCAGTTGGTAATTTGATTCAGGACAAGAATTTCCCCATTACCGGGGCTTGCCATGCTGCGCTGCGACAAACTGTCGCAGCGATCTATCGCCGGATCGGGGCGACGCGCTTGAGGGCTGCAGCCGGTCCTTGCGTCGCGGTCAGGCCGCTTCCTGGGCTTCCAGCCAGTAAGCGAGACCCTGGGCGTTGAGTTCCAGATCGAGATGCCAGATATCCAGAATCTCGGCATCGGTGAGGCGACAGCCGTGGCGGTGTGCCTCGTCCATCAGGAGCCGGGTCAGTCCGTCGCGGATGCGCGCCGTCTTGTCCTCGTCCTCGCTGGCCGCCAGGGCGATGGCGACGTACCGGTCGAGCAGGTCCAGCAAGACGCGGCCGAGTTCGGCGGGCGGCGCGAGGCGGCTGAAGTGGGTGAGATACACGGCATCCGGCTTGAAGGAGAGCATGCGTTTGATGGAAGAACGCATCTCGTCCGGGTCGAACTGGATCGGGCTCGAGGAGGGGAAGATCAGCGGCCGGCCATCGACGTCCAGTTCCCGGTAGGAAATGCCGAAGGTGTCGCCGGTGAAGATGCCGCTACTCTGGCGGTCGACGATGGCGATGTGGTGTTTGGCATGTCCCGGCGCATCGATGCAGAGCAGTTCGCGCGAACCGAGCTTCAGCACCGTGTTGTCGTGGGCCTCGATGATGCGTTCGGCGGCAATCGGGATCAGCTTGCCATACATCTTTCGCGCGCGTTCCCGGCCATAGACGCCCTCGACGCCGGCCATCAGTTTCGTCGGCTCGATCATGTGCCGCGCGCCGCGCGGATGGACGACGAGTCTGGCATTGGGAAAGGCGTCCATCATCACGCCGGCGCCGCCGGCGTGGTCGAGGTGGATGTGGGTCAGGATCACGTAATCCAC
>CAZYTN010000329.1:0-2800 GCA_964650115.1 uncultured Sulfuritalea sp. | reverse complement strand
TGCAGGCAATATTTCACGATCCCATCAGCAGCAATGTGCAATGGCGCGAAGTCGAATCCCTGCTGCGCCACCTCGGCGCCAGCATCGAAGCGGGTCATGGCGCGCGATTCCGCGTCGTCCTGAATCGGCACGAGTTCACGGTGCACCATCCCCATCACGGCAACGAACTGGGAAAGACCGAAATCAAATACCTGCGCGAACACCTGGCTGCGGCCGGTGCAACGCTGTCGCGCTACGACGAGCAGAGCAAGCCGGCCGACGGCCACCATGAATACCCGGGGTAGTGGCCTCGCCGGCGCGGCGACGAGAGTGGAGAAAGACTCCTTCGGTACCATCGATGTTCCGGCCGACTGTCTGTGGGGCGCTCAAACACAACGATCCCTGCACTACTTCGCCATCTCCACCGAACGCATGCCCGATGACTTGATCGCCGCGCTGGCAGTCGTCAAGGGCGCTTGCGCCAAGGTGAACCTGAAACTCGGATTGCTTTCCCGGAGCAAGGCCAAGGTCATCATGTCGGCGGCAGGCGAGGTCGCCGCCGGGCAACACCGCGACCAGTTTCCGCTGTCGGTCTGGCAAACCGGTTCCGGCACCCAGACCAACATGAACATGAATGAGGTGCTGGCCAACCGTGCGTCCGAGCTGCTGGGTGGCGAGCGCGGCCAGAACCGGCTCATACATCCGAACGACGATGTCAATCTTGGGCAATCTTCGAATGACATCTTTCCCACTGCCATGCATGTCGCGGCCGCGATCCGCGTCACCGGCACCTTGCTGCCGGCGCTCGATCGTCTGCGCGCAACACTGGCCATGAAGGCCGAACTCTTCGATGACATCGTAAAGATCGGTCGCACGCATTTGCAGGACGCGACTCCACTGAGCCTGGGTCAGGAGTTCTCCGGCTACGTCGCCCAGCTTGGCCATGCCGACATCGTCATCAAGTCCGCACTGCCTTCGCTTTATGCCCTTGCTGTCGGGGGTACCGCGGTCGGCACCGGACTTAACACCCACCCGGAATTCGGCGCCCGCGTCGCGGCGGAGTTGTCCGCGGGGAGTTCTTTGCCCTTTGTCCGCGCGAACAATATGTTCGCAGCCCTGGCCGCAAACGACGGTCTGGTCGCCGCACATGGCGCCCTCAAGACTCTCGCCGTCGCGCTGATGAAGATCGCCAACGACATCCGCTGGCTAGCCTCCGGTCCGCGCTGCGGGCTTGGCGAAATCTCAATTCCGGAGAACGAGCCCGGCAGTTCGATCATGCCTGGCAAGGTCAACCCAACCCAGTGCGAAGCGATGGCGATGCTCTGCTGCCAGGTTCTCGCCAATGACGTGGCGATCGGCGTCGCCGGTGCCTCCGGCAACTTCGAGCTGAATGTTTTCAAGCCTCTCATTGCCCACAACTTTCTTCAGAGCGTGCGACTGCTCGGCGACGGCATGGCAAGTTTCGAGGCGCATTGCGTCGGCGGCATCGAAGCAAACCGGGAGCGGATTGCGGAACTGCTTGAGCACTCGCTGATGCTGGTAACCGCCCTCGCGCCGCACATCGGTTATGACAAGGCTGCGGAGATTGCCAAACACGCCCACCATCAAGGCACGACACTACGCCAGGCGGCCCTGTCGCTGGGCCATGTCACTGCGGAGGAGTTCGACCGCTGGGTCAATGCCATGGAGATGGTTGGCAACAGGGTTCGCAAGTAGGCTCGACCGCAGGCCGCTGCCTCGATGGCACTCATCGCGGATGTTCGGCAGCTGATCGTCCATCCGGACCATTTCCGCACAAGGCACACCGGTGGCTTGTCGATACCGGTCATCGATGCGCGGGACTACGGCATCAACTGCCCGCGTGCGTATTTCGCCTCAGGCCAGAGTCGAGGCGATCGACCAGGCCGGACCATTCCGAGTCGTCGGCCAGGGCTTGGCGCAACAGTTCCTGTTGGGACGGGGTCCAAAATGGAGCTTCATGGATCGGGCCGTCAAAACCACCGGGCAGGAAACGATGGGTGGCGATAAAAGCCTGGATCGCTTCGGGCGTGCATTCGAGCCCAAGCTGTTCAAAAAGCGCGGTCATGGAAGGCGATGCAGGACTCATGTCGAACTCCTTGCCCAAAGGTCAGTCGGTCAGCCGTACTCGCAGGAGGCTTGGTCAACAGGAATGCAGGCGGTGTGCGAGGGAGCCTTTGGATTGTGCGGATCAGCCAAACTCGAGGCAAGACAGACCCATTCGCGTCCGGCGCGGTCTCTCAGGTTCAGGAAGGGTCCCGGACCGAAATGCGCATAGGAATCGAATTGGCTGGACTCGGCGAAAATGAAGCATGTTTGGCTGTCGACGATGACTTCAAGGCGGCCTTCGTGAGTGACGCCGTAGCGGTGCCAGCCGTCGGGACCGCCGCAGCCCTCAAGGACGGGCGATGCTCTCGCGGATGAGCGATCGCGCCAGGCGACGATCTCGGGTTCCAGGAGTTCGCCGTCGGACTCGGCGAGGGAGAATGCCAGAGCCCTAGCGGAATCGAAGCGGGAGCTGGAGTTCGCGCCGGGAAACAGCAGGGAAGCGTTGAGGGTTTTCATGACATCCTCCCGGGGGATCCTGGTGGAGCTGTTGCCGTCGCCGAGTGGGCCGGGGCGCGGGCCGGAGCGTCTTACGAACCAAGCCTAGTATTGTTGAGTAAATCTGTCAACTATTGTCCATGTCCTGTCCATATCCCCATGGATTGCCGCAGTGAAGTTCGTTGCCGATGGATGTCGATCCTAGGTCGACAAATTCCGATCGTGGCTGTCGTCGCCCAGCATCATCAGCGCGGTGTTG
>CAZYTN010000328.1:0-2801 GCA_964650115.1 uncultured Sulfuritalea sp. | reverse complement strand
TTGCCCGCTGGTGGATCGATCAGTATCTTGATCTCGCGCCGGAACAGGATGCGCTAACCCGCGAGCGTCTGGCCCGTTTATTTGCCTGGCACCGCAAGACCCAGCTGCCCGACTACGTCGCGCTGCTGCGTCAGGGCAAAGCCTTTGTCGCCGGCCAGCCGACGGCAAGCGATGCGCTGACGCTGGGCGACGACCTGATCCGCCGCGTGCGGGTGCTGGCCGAGCAGGCGACGCCGGACGTCGCCGATCTCCTGGCCACCCTGACGCCGGTGCAGATCGACCGCATGGCGGCGCGCTTCGCCGAGAAGAACATCGACTTCGTCAAGGAGGCGCGCCTCGGGGAGGGTGAGGCCGGACAGCACAAGGCACGCTACAAGCGCCTGCTGGAACGTTCCGAGTACTGGTTCGGCGACTTCAGCGATGAGCAGGAAAGCGCCTTGCGACGCATGGTCGACGCACAGGATCCGGGAAGCCAGTTCTGGTACGAGGAAAGGCTGCGCCGCCAGCGCGAGCTGCTGGACCTGATGCGCCAGGTGCAGCGGGAGCACCCGCCGCGCGAGCGCGTCGTCAAGCTGCTGCGCGACTATGCGGCCCGCTTCGACCTGCCCGCCGATCCGGCGCGGCTGGCGCGGGCGCTGACCATGCGCCGCGCCGCGGCGGAACTTGCCGTGGCCATCCACGCCATGATGACGCCGGTGCAGCGCGACCATGCCCGGCAAAAGCTCGATGACCTGATACACGACTTCATCGAGTTGTCGAAGGTCGAATAAGCTCTCGCGCTGGGGTGAGGCAAACCAGCGATGGACAGCCGGCCGCCACCTCGCTATGCTGCGCGCCTTGCGCCGTGCAGTACAGCCCGCTGTTTTGCATGTCCCCCATCCGCTGAGTCCAGAGGGACCTCCACATGCAGACAGAAAGCTTCATTCCGGGCAAGGACGCCTCGCTCGAATCCTCCATTGCCACCATGCAGGGCAAGCTCGACAAGCTCGGCTTCCATGTCGAGGAACGCTCCTGGCTGAATCCGGTGGATGGCGTCTGGTCGGTGCATGTGCGCGACCGCGACTGCCCGCTGCTGTTCACCAACGGCAAGGGCGGCTCACGACTGGCCGCGCTGGCCAGTGCGCTCGGTGAATTTTTCGAGCGCCTGTCCTGCAATTATTTCTGGACGCATTACTACCTCGGTGACCAGTTCGCCCGCCGCGACTTTGCCCACTATCCGCGCGAGCAGTGGTTCCAGCCCGGCCCGAATGGCGAGTGGCCCGAGCAACTGTTGACCCCCGAGTTGCACGAGTTCTACAACCCCGACGACAGCATCGATGCCAACACGCTGGTGGATCTGAATTCGGGGGATGTCGCACGCGGCATCTGCGCCCTGCCCTACGTTCGGCAAAGCGACGGTGCCAGCGTCTGGTTCCCGGTCAACCTGATCGGCAACCTGTATGTCAGCAACGGCATGTCGGCCGGCAACACCGAGATGGAGGCGCGCAGTCAGGCCCTGTCGGAAATCCTCGAACGCCACATCAAGTTCCGCATCATCAGCGAAGGCCTCTGCCTGCCCGATGTGCCGGAAGACGTCATCGCCCGTTATCCGTGCATCGCGGCCGGAATTGCCGGGCTGCGCGCAGCGGGCTTCGGCATCCTGGTCAAGGATGCCTCGCTCGGCGGCGAATACCCGGTGATGAACGTCACCCTGCTGCATCCCGCGGACCAGGGCTGCTTCTCCAGCTTCGGCGCCCACCCGCGCTTCGAAATCGCGCTGGAGCGCGCACTGACCGAACTGCTGCAGGGTCGCGGCCTCGATGCACTGGCCGGTTTCCCCCCGCCCGGCTTCGATCTCGACGAAATCGCCGCCTCGCCCAACATCGAAATCCACTTCGTCGATTCCAGCGGCATCATCAGCTGGAACTTCCTCGGCGACACGCCGGACTACGAATTCTGCGACTGGAATTTCAGCGACAGGGAGGCAAACTCGACGGCCGGGGACTATCACTGGCTGGTCGAGCGCATCCATCGCTGCGGCCACGACGTTTACGTCGCCGACTTCACGCACCTCGGCGTCTATGCCTGTCGCATACTGGTGCCGGGCATGTCGGAGATCTACCCGCTGGACGAACTGGCATGGGAGAACAACAGCGTCGGCAATGCGATCCGCGAAGCCATCCTGCACCTGCCGGAACTGGACGAGGATGAGTGTGCCGACCTGCTCGAAACCCTCAACGAACTCGACCTGCCCGACCAGCGGCCGGTCGCCACGCTGATCGGACTGGCTGCCGAGGCGGATTCATTCTGGGCCGACCTGCGCGTAGGCGAACTGAAAACCCTGCTGGCACTCGCCTGCGGCGATGAAGAGGCGATTCGCGAAGGCTGCGAATGGCTGCGCCACTTCGAGCAGATCGACCCGGCGCGACGCCTGGTTTATCGCTGCATCGAAACCCTGCTCGAACTCGGCGGCGCCGACGGGCATCGCCAAGCGCTGGAACATCTCTACGGCAGCGCCACGCTGGCACGCGCCGAAGCCATGCTGGCACGACAGGATCGTTGTTTCGGCATCGAGGCGCCGGGCCTCGGATTCAAGGGCTGCAACCTGCACCAGGCCCTGCTGGCAGCCTACGCCAAGCTGAGCCACTAGGGCTTGGCGCGGACCCCGCGGACGCAGTCTTACTTCTTCGGCGTGATGCTGGCGTCTTCGATCAGCAGCGGATAGGAATAGCCGGCACCGAAGTCCCGATTCAACACCACCACCCCTGAGACAGTGACCTGGTCGCCGACGGCGGCCGTCTGCTTGCTGGTGACGATCAGGT
>CAZYTN010000327.1:0-2806 GCA_964650115.1 uncultured Sulfuritalea sp. | reverse complement strand
TTTCGATGTAGTTGCGCACCACCGTGGCTTCGGCCGACATGGGCGACATCAGCTTCAGCTTCTTGACCTCGGCATTGATCTTGGCCAGGGCTTCCTTGCTCATGCCGGCCGCCTTGATCTTCTTTTCCATCTCGTCGATGTCGGCGCCTTCTTCGCCTTCGCCGAGTTCCTTCTGGATGGCCTTGACCTGCTCGTTGAGATAGTACTCGCGCTGGCTCTTTTCCATCTGGCGCTTGACGCGGCCGCGGATGCGCTTTTCGACCTGCAGGATGTCTAGTTCGGCTTCAAGCTGGCCGAGCAGTTTTTCCAGCCGCTCCGAAACGCCAAAAACCTCCAGCACTTCCTGCTTCTGTTCGAGTTTCAGCGGCAGGTGTGCGGCGATCGTGTCGGCCAGACGCCCGGCCTCCTCGATACCGGCCAGGGAGGTCAGTACTTCGGGCGGAATCTTCTTGTTGAGCTTCACGTACTGATCGAACTGCGCCAGCACGGTGCGGCGCATGGCCTCGACTTCGTTGTCGGCGCGTTCCTCGATCGGAATCAGGCTGACATCGGCGACGAAAAGCGTGCGCTGGTCCTCGATACGCAGCACGCGCGCGCGCTGCACCCCTTCCACCAGCACTTTCACCGTGCCATCGGGAAGCTTGAGCATCTGCAGGATGTTGGCGAGGCAGCCGATCTCGTACATGTCCTCGGGTACGGGTTCGTCCTTGGCCGCGGATTTCTGCGCCACCAGGAGGATATTCTTGCCCGCCTCCATCGCGGTTTCCAGCGCCTTGATCGACTTGGGACGGCCGACAAACAGCGGAATCACCATGTGCGGGAATACCACCACATCGCGCAGGGGCAAGAGCGGCAGGGATTGGGTCTCTACGGGGGAGGCGGGGAGGCCAGACATCATCGTGTCCTTCGGTTATGAGTCACGCCGACCACATGGGGGCGGCAGACCGGTATTCAAGGCGGCATTGCCGCCGGATCAGTTCGAACCCGACACCTTGGGCTGGTCGGCGTAAATCATCAGCGGCTGGGCGCCGCTTTCGATCGTACTCTCGTCGATCACCACCTTGCTCACGCTCTCCATGGTAGGAATCTCGTACATGGTATCGAGCAACACGTTTTCGAGTATCGAGCGCAAGCCGCGAGCACCCGTCTTGCGCTTAAGGGCTTTTTTGGCAATCGCCTGGAGAGCCGAGGGACGGACTTCCAGTTCCACGCCTTCCATCGCAAACAGCTTGTGATACTGCTTGATCAGGGCATTCTTCGGTTCGATCAGTATTTCGATCAGCGCAGCCTCGTCGAGTTCCCGCAAGGTTGCAATGACCGGCAGGCGACCGATCAGTTCCGGAATCAGGCCGAACTTGATCAGGTCCTCCGGCTCGACCTGCTTCAGCATCTCGTCGATGTTGCCCGCATCGCGGCTCTTCACTTCCGCGCCGAAACCGATGCCGCCCTTTTCGGAGCGGTTGCGGATCACCTTGTCCAGCCCGTCGAACGCCCCGCCGCAGATGAACAGGATGTTGGTGGTGTCGATCTGGATGAAATCCTGGTTCGGGTGCTTGCGCCCACCCTGCGGCGGAATGCTGGCCACCGTACCTTCGATCAGCTTCAACAGCGCCTGCTGGACACCCTCGCCGGAAACATCGCGGGTGATCGACGGGTTATCCGACTTGCGTGAAATCTTGTCGATCTCGTCGATATAAACGATGCCCTGCTGCGCCTTCTCGACCTCGTGATCGCACTTCTGCAGCAGTTTCTGGATGATGTTTTCGACATCCTCGCCGACATAGCCCGCTTCGGTAAGAGTGGTCGCGTCGGCCATGACGAAGGGCACGTTGAGCATGCGCGCCAGCGTCTGCGCCAGCAGGGTCTTGCCCGATCCGGTGGGGCCGATCAGCAGGATGTTGCTCTTCGACAGTTCGATGCCGTCGCTGCCCTTTTCCTGATGCCGGATGCGCTTGTAGTGGTTGTAGACCGCCACGGCAAGAATTTTCTTCGCTGAATCCTGCCCGATCACGTACTGATCGAGCAACTCGCGAATCTCCTTCGGTGCCGGCAGCTCGCGCTTCGAGGAACCTGCCGGCTCGGCGGCGATCTCGTCGCGAATGATGTCGTTGCACAGCTCGATGCATTCGTCGCAGATGAATACGGAAGGGCCGGCAATCAGCTTCTTGACTTCGTGCTGGCTCTTGCCACAAAAGGAGCAATACAACAGCTTTTCACTGCTACCCGATTTTTTCTCCGCCATCTTCGTCTCCGTACCCGCGAAGGATCAAGCCACGACGGCTTCGTCGCGACTGGTCAGCACCTTGTCCACCAAGCCGTACTCTACCGCGGCTTCGGCCGAAAGGAAGTTATCGCGGTCGGTATCGCGCTCGACGCGCTCGATCGATTGCCCGGTATGGTGCGCCAGCATGTTGTTGAGTTTCTGCTTGAGGAACAGGATTTCCTTGGCATGGATCTCGATGTCCGAGGCCTGGCCCTGAAAACCACCCATGGGCTGATGAATCATCACGCGCGAATTCGGCAGGCAGTAACGCTTGCCCTTCTCGCCCGCCGCCAGCAGGAAGGCGCCCATGCTGGCCGCCTGGCCGATGCACAGCGTCGATACATTGGGCTTGACGAACTGCATGGTGTCGTAGATGGCCATGCCCGCCGTTACGGAACCGCCCGGCGAGTTGATGTAAAAGAAAATGTCCTTGTCCGGATTTTCCGATTCAAGAAACAGCAGTTGCGCCACCACCAGATTGGCCGTGCCATCGTTCACCGGACCGACCATGAAGATGACCCGCTCGCGCAACAGGCGCGAATA
>CAZYTN010000326.1:0-2822 GCA_964650115.1 uncultured Sulfuritalea sp. | reverse complement strand
AGCAGTTCGGTCTGCGCCGCCGCCAGGGTGACGCGCTCGTCGAACTGCAGCAGCCCGGCATCACCGACCTGGAGAATTTCGGCATCGATCAGGTTGCGGATCACATTGGCGAACAGCAGTTTTTCGGAAAATTCGGCGGCATTGAATTCGTAGAGCATCGCCAGTCGCTGCGCCAGCAGGTGGGTCGCGTCTTCGAGCGCGGCGCGGGTCAAGGTAGCGCTGCCGTGATGCTGCAGCAGGGCCAGGGTGAGAAACTGCCGCTCCAGCGTGGGGCGGATGATTTCGCCCAGTTGCCGCAGTTCGGGACCGGCCTCGCTGTTGGGCGGCGGCGCGCGCAGCACGCCGCTCTCGGCGTCGGCCAGGATCAGGCCGCGCCGCGCCAGCGCCGCTTCGCTGCGGTCGATCGCCGCAGCGAGATCCGCGGCCTCCCAAGGCAGGAACAAGTCCGTCCGCAGCAGGCCGTAGATGCCGGTGATCGCCTCCCTGGCGCGGCTTCGCGTCAGGCGCTGGTTGTGGCTGACCAGGCAGGCCAGCAGTGCCGGCAGCGCCAGCAGGTGCAGCACGTTGTTGCGGAAATAGGCGAGCAGCGCGGCCTGCTGTTCGTCGGCCCGGATAATGTCGCCCAGCGGATGTTCGTGACATTGCACCATGTCGAGCTTGCGCGCACAGGCGATCACCTCGGCGGGCGGCAGTTCGCAGCGGATGGCCGAATCGGCCCAGGCTGCCTCGGTCAGCAAGGACTGGACGTGCCCGATCTGCTTTTGCAGCAGGCGCTGGTCGGCCGCATGCTTCGGCGTCGATAACAGCGTTACCGCGACCAGATTCACCGGGTTTACCACCGCCACCGCATTGATGCCGCGCGCCAGCTTCGTCGCCGTGGCGTCGACGGCACTGCGCAGCCACGGTGCCTGGGCATCGAAAATTTCTTCGCGCCATGCCGGATGCCGTTCGTCGAGGAACTCGGCCAGCGCCAGCGGCGGGCCGAAATTGACATGCACCTTGCCGAAGTTGCGCTTCAGCAGTCGCACCGCGCCGAGCAGGCCGAGCAGCGATTCCGACTGCTTGGGCCGGCCATGGAGTTCCGCAATGTAACTCTTGCCCTCCATCAGCTTTTCATAGCCGATGTACACCGGCACGAACACCAGCGGTCGCGAACGGCTGCGGACGAAGCTTTGCACCGTCATGGCCAGGATGCCGGCCTTGGGCGCCAGCATGCGCCCGCTGCGGCTGCGCCCGCCTTCGATGAAGTATTCGAGCGGAAAGCCGCGATCGATCATCAGGTGCAGGTACTCCAGAAACACCGCGGCATAGAGCGGCTCGCCCTTGAGCTTGCGGCGCAGGAAAAAGGCGCCGGAACGCCGCAGCAGCGAACCGACGATCGGCAGGTTGAGGTTGGCGCCGGCGGCGATGTGCGGCACCATCAGGCCACGATTGAAAATGATGTAGGACAGCAGCAGATAATCGATATGGCTGCGGTGGCAGGGCACGTAGATGATGCCTTGGCCCGGCGCCACCGCGGTGACGCGCTCGAAGTTGTGCACCTCGACGCCGTCATAGACCTTGTTCCAGACCCAGGTCAGGAACAGCGCGAAGGCGCGGATCATCGCATAGCTGTAGTCCGAGGCGATTTCGAGCGCGAACTGCCTGGCGGATTTCTGCGCGGCGGACAGCGGGATCGTCCGCGTTTCCGCCTCGAGCGCGATCGCCTTGCGCAGCTCCGCCGTGTTGAGCAAGCTGCGCAACTGGGTACGGCGATGCGACAGGTCGGGCCCGATCGCCATCTCGCGCTGGCGCCGGAAATGCACCCGCAGGATGCGTCCCAGCTTGCGCAGCGCGCGGCGCTCCTCGACCTCGTCGCTGAGCAGCGCGCGCAGGGAAATCGGCGCATTGAAGCGCACCACGGTGTGGCGGCCGTGGATCAGCATCGCCAGCATGTGGCGCAGCGTGCCGACCGACTGCCAGGTCTCGGCAAACAGGGCTTTCAGGATCGAGTCCTGCTTGCGCGGTTCGCGCCCCCAGAGGATGGTCACCGGCACCAGTTGCACGTCGAAATGCTGCTCGGCCACTGCGGTTCTGACCAGGGCCTTGAGTAGCGGCGAATGTTCGTTGCGCGGATTCGGCACCAGGCGTCCGCGCTGATTGCGCGATAGAAAAAAGAAGGACCGCGGCGACGTGAAGGCGGCATCGCGCAAAGGCTTCAGCGCGGGCGGCAGTCCCAGTTGGCGGCATTCCTGATCGAGCACCAGCAGATTGGACAGATGGCGTTCGTGGAGCACATAGCAAACCGGCAGGTCCGGGCGCAGCCCGAGCGCTGCGGATGACTCCGGAAACACCCGGGTGCGTGTGCCCAGATACAAAATCCGGCGCAGGACATCCAGCGTCCAGCCGGTGAAATCGAACAAGGGCAATGAGCTCACGAACGGACAGTCTTGCGCGCGGCGCAGGCGCCGGATGGTCGATGCGGGACCACGCAGCTACTCCCCGGAATTGAGGCGATAGATGCGGGAGATGAGTGCCGAAACCTCGGTGCGCTCGGCGCCTTCCGCCTGATTCAGGGCGTGGGTCGGGGCATGCAGCAACTTGTTGGTCAGGCCGTGCGACAGGGCATCCAGTACCTTGGTTGGATCATCGCCGCGCGCCAGCAGCTTCAGGGCATGTTCCACCTCATGCCGGCGCGCGCGCTCGCCGGCATCGCGCAGGGCGCGGATGGTCGGTACCGCTTCGCGTGCTTCCAGCCAGTGCAGGAAACCCGAAACGCGGTCGGTAATGATGGCCTCGGCCTCGACCACCGCCGCCTGGCGCGATTCGAGACCGGATTCGAC
>CAZYTN010000325.1:0-2832 GCA_964650115.1 uncultured Sulfuritalea sp. | reverse complement strand
CATTTCAAGGCGATTGCCGAGGCGGTCGATCTGCCGATGATTCTCTACAATGTGCCGGGACGTACCGTCGCGGATCTGACGAACGAAACAACGCTGCGACTGGCCCAGGTGCCGGGCATCGTGGGCATAAAGGACGCTACCGGCAACATCGAGCGCGGTTCCGATCTGCTGAAGCGCGCGCCAACCGGCTTCAGTGTCTACAGTGGGGATGACGCCACCGCCATCGCCCTGATGCTGCTCGGCGGCAAGGGTTCCATCTCGGTGACGGCGAATGTGGCGCCGGCGCTCATGCACCGGATGTGCGCAGCAGCCATCGCCGGCGATCTGGCGACGGCGCGCGAGGCCAATTTCCGTTTGCTGGCTCTGCATCGCAACCTGTTTCACGAAGCCAACCCGATTCCGGTCAAGTGGGCCGTGCAGCAGATGGGGCTGATCGGTGGCGGCATTCGCTTGCCGATGACACCTTTATCCCCTGAATTTCACGAGCGCCTGCGCCTTGCGATGCTTGACGCCGGCATCACCCTCTGACCAGAAAAACGATACTCAATGAACCGTTCATTTTCAATGCTGTCAAGGCCCGTTGCCGTCCTGCTGATTGGTTTGCTCGCGGGATGCAGCGGCAATATTCTCCCGGAATCCAAAAAGATCGAATATAAGTCCGCCGGGAAACTGCCGCCGCTAGAGATTCCTCCCGACCTGACGCAGCAAAGCCGCGACGAGCGCTATGCGGTGCCGGATGTTTCCGCCAGCAAGGGTTCCGCGACGTATTCGGCCTACTCCAGCGAACGCGTCGGGCAGGCGCGCACTACCACGGCGCAGGATCTGCTGCCACAGGTTGACAAGATGCGCATAGAGCGTTCCGGCACCCAGCGCTGGCTGGTCGTCGGCGGCTCTCCGGAAAAACTCTGGCCGGGGGTCAAGGAGTTCTGGCAGGAACTTGGTTTTCTGGTGAACGTGGAAATTCCTGAAGCCGGCATCATGGAAACCGACTGGGCCGAAAACCGCGCCAAAGTACCGCAGGACATAATTCGCAATACCTTGGGCAAAGTCTTTGACAACCTCTACTCGACCGCGGAGCGCGACAAGTTCCGTACCCGCCTGGAGAAAGGCGCGGAACCGGGCATGGTCGAGATATACATCAGCCATCGCGGCATGTACGAAATATATGTCAACGAAGGCAGGACCGAGACAAAGTGGCAACCGCGCCCGGCCGACCCTGAACTTGAAGCCGAGATGCTGGGGCGCCTGATGGTGCGCTTGGGCGTGGACGAAGCCCGTGCCAAGACGATGGTCGCGGCCGAGCAGCGTCAGGATCGTGCCAAACTTTCCCGTGCGACGGACGGCGCTGGTGCTTTGTTGCTCGAGGAAGCCTTCGATCGGGCATGGCGTCGCGTCGGTCTGGCACTGGATCGAGTCGGTTTCACGGTTGAAGACCGCGACCGTTCGCAAGGCCTTTATTTTGTCCGCTATGTCGATCCCGATACCGACGGCAAGAAAAAGGATGACGACAAGGGGTTCATGTCCAAGCTGATGTTCTGGAAAGGTGGCGCTGGCGAAAAGCCGAATCAGGCTCAATATCGCATCTACGTCAAGACGACGGGCGAGTCCACCGCGGTCCAGGTGCTGACCCGCGAAGGGGGTGTTGATAAGTCTGACACTTCCAAGCGCATTCTTGGCCTGCTGTACGAGCAGTTGAAGTAGGCCAGACTCGGGCAAACCCAGGTGCGCTTCGCCTCGCTTGGCAGCGGCAGCCGGGGTAATGCCTTGCTGGTCGAAGTCGGGAATACCCGTGTGTTGATTGATGCCGGTTTTGGGCCGCGCGAAATGTCGCGTCGGCTTGGACGGTTGAACCTGGCCGGCGAGGATGTCGATGCAGTGCTGGTTACGCATGAACACTCTGATCACATCGGTGGCGTTTTTGCATGTGCGCGGCGTTTTGGCTGGTTTGTCCTTCTCACGCACGGTACGCTGGCCGCATGTCGTGGCTATGGCGCCGATGAGCGGATCACGATCATCGACAGCCATGAGTCGTTTTCATTCGGGGATATTTGCATGCATCCATTCCCGGTTCCGCACGATGCTCGCGAACCGGTTCAGTTTGTTCTCACTGATGGCGCGAGGCGGCTCGGTGTACTGACCGATGCGGGCCACGTTACAGCGCATATGGTGGCCATGCTTGATGACTGTGACGCCCTGGTGCTTGAGTGCAATCACGATTCTCGGATGCTCGCGCAAGGAAGCTATCCGCCGGCCCTGAAACAACGGATCGGCGGCCCCTGGGGCCACCTGGACAATGCTGCGGCAGCCTCGCTGCTGTCCCGGCTTGAGCGCGCAAGTCTGCGTCACGTCGTGGCGGCGCATCTGTCAGAGGAAAACAACAACCCCGCGCTTGCGCAGGCAGCCTTGTCCGCCGCGCTGGGTTGCCGGCAGGACTGGATCGGAGTCGCGACCCAGGATGAGGGATTCGCCTGGCGCGGTCTCTGATTCGCAAATGCGCCGATTCGGCATCACGCCAGGAGATGCCGCTTTCGACATGAATGTCGGGGACAAAACAAAAAAGCCAGCCCTCGGGCTGGCTTTTTCTTGCCCGAAGGCTGGTGAAGAATTACTTCTTCGCCGGAGCAGCGGGAGCAGCGGCCGGAGCAGCAGCAGCGGGAGCAGCAGCAGCGGGAGCAGCAGCGGCCGGAGCAGCAGCGGGAGCGGCACCTGCGGCAGGAGCGGCGGCCGGGGCAGCCGCGTCGGCGGCCTTCGGAGCTTCAGCGGGCTTCGGAGCTTCGGCAGCGGGCTTCGGCGCTTCGACCTTGGGCGGCTCGGCAGGCTTCGGGGCTTCGG
>CAZYTN010000324.1:0-2860 GCA_964650115.1 uncultured Sulfuritalea sp. | reverse complement strand
TCGGCATCGAGATGGGCGCCGACGACTACCTGGTCAAGCCCTTCAGCCCGCGCGAACTGCTGGCGCGGATCAAGAGCATCCTGCGCCGCACGCGCGCCCTGCCGCCCAACCTGCGGCCGGAATCGCAGCGCTGCCTGGCCTTTGCCGGCTGGCGGCTGGATACCGCGACGCGCGCGCTGACGGCACCCGACGGCGTCCTCGTCTCGCTCTCCGGCGGCGAATACCGCCTGCTGCGCATCCTGCTCGACCATCCCAACCGCGTGCTCAACCGCGACCAGCTGGTGGAGATGATCCACGGCCGCACGGCCGAGCCCTATGACCGCGCCATCGACGTACAGGTCAGCCGCCTGCGCCAGCGCCTGCGCGACGAAGGCCGCGAGCCGCAGCTGATCCAGACCGTGCGCGGCGAGGGCTATGTGCTGGCGGCGGCGGTGGAAGGACGGGCGGAGTGTGGTCAATGAGGCGACTGATCCCATCGTCCCTGTTCGGCCGGCTGACGCTGATCCTGGTCGCCGGCCTGCTGGCGGCGCAGTTCACCAGCCTCTGGCTGCACATGGAAGAACGGCAGATGCTGCTGGCGCAGGGCTATCCCCAGATCGCCGGGGTGCCGACCCGCTTCTGGATGCATTTGGCCTTGACCCTGGGCGCCGTCATCGCCGTGGCGCTGGTCGCGGTGCGCCTGGTGACGCGGCCGCTGCAGCGCCTGGCGGACGCCGCGGACGCCTTCGGCCGCGACCTCGAATCGCCGCCGCTGGACGAAGCCGGGCCGACCGAAACGCGCCGCGCCGCCGAGGCCTTCAACCGCATGCAGGCGCGCATCAAGCGCCTGGTCGCCGAGCGCAGCCGGGCGCTGGCCGCCGTCTCGCACGACCTGCGCACGCCGCTGACGCGCATGCGCCTGCGCGCCGAGCTGGTCGACGACGAAGCCCTGCGCGCGCAGATCGGCGCCGACATCGACGACATGCAGGCCATGGTCGAATCGACGCTCGACTACCTGCGCGGACTGCGCGACAACGAGGCGGTGCAGGAAATCGACATCGAGGCATTGCTGCAAAGCCTGGTCGCCGACGAGCAGGCGCTGGAGCGGCCGGTAACGCTGGAGCCGGGCGCCGCGGCGCCCTTTGCCGGGCGCCTGTCGGTGCTGCGGCGGGCGCTGGCCAACCTGGTCGACAACGCGGTCAAGTACGGCGGCGCGGCGCGCATCCGCAGCGAAGACGGTGCCGATGCCCTGCGCATCATGATCGAGGACAGCGGCCCGGGGATTCCCGAAGAAGCGCTGGAGCGAGTGGTCGAGCCCTATGTGCGGCTGGAGACCTCGCGCAGCCGCGCCACCGGCGGCGTCGGCCTCGGCCTGGCCATCGCGCGCGACGCCGCGCGCCTGCATGGCGGCGAACTAAGTTTGCGCAACCGGCCCGGCGGCGGACTCGCGGCGACGCTGGTATTGCCGCGGCGCAAAGCGGAAAGTCGGCGCTGACGGGACGGCGGGGGTTTCCTCAGCCACCCTTCAGTAGCTTGCCGCTGCCGTCGCGCACCGTCACATTGACCGGAAAGCCGCTGCGCACGCTCTGCGTCACGACGCAGAAATCCTCGAACTGGTCGAGCACGCGGTCGAGGTGCTCCATGGAATCGGCCGGCGAATCGAACTGGATCGCCACATCGACACGGCCGACGCGCAGGCGCCTTTCTTCATTGCGCTCCATGTGCGCGGTGACCGAGGTGTTGACCTGCCCCGGAGTGTTCTTGAACTTGCGCAGCGCGAACAGGAGGCTGGCCGAGAGGCAGTTGGCCACGCTGGCAGCCAGCAGGCGCGTCGGATTGGGCCCGGCATCGTGGCCCAGCGGCGGCGGCTCGTCGGTCAAGAGCGGCGGGATGTCCTGGTCGAAACGGATCAGGAAGGCGAAGTCTTCCTGCTGTTCGAGGGTGAATGAGAATTGCTGGCTGTCGCTCATGATTCACTCCTGATGAAAGTCGGCGCCGGTGGGACGGCGATGGCAGCCCTGGTGCTAATCAGCAGCAGTGCCCTTTGCCGTGCTCCTGTATCGGCGGGCAAGGCACCGTGCCGTAGGAGCAGAACACGCAGCAGTCGCCGGGCTTGGGCTTGAGCAGCGCATGGCAGCCTTCGCACTCGTAGAACCACTGGCAGGCGTCGGTGGGCATGGTTTCGGTCTTGACATGGCCGCACTGCGGACAGGTCAGGGTCGATTCGAGGATGATGTCAGCCATGTTCGTACCACTCCTTGCTGGAATTGACCACCTTGACCACCAGCAGCATCACCGGCACCTCGATCAGGACGCCGACCACGGTGGCCAGCGCGGCGCCGGATTCGAAGCCGAACAGGCTGATCGCGGCGGCGACTGCCAGTTCGAAGAAGTTGCTGGCGCCGATCAGGGCCGAGGGACAGGCGACGTTGTGCTTCTCGCCCACGGCGCGGTTGAGCCAGTAGGCCAGCGCCGAATTGAAGAAGACCTGGATCAGGATCGGCACGGCGAGGATCGCAATGATCAGCGGCTGCTCGATGATGGCCTTGCCCTGGAAGGCGAACAGCAGCACCAGTGTGGCCAAGAGCGCGCTGATCGACCAGGGGCCGATTTTTTCCATGGTGGCGTCGAAATGCGCTTGTCCTTTATTGAGCAGCGACTTGCGCCAGATCTGGGCGAGGATCACCGGAATCACGATGTAGAGCAGCACCGAGGTGAACAGCGTGTCCCACGGCACGGTTATGGCCGAGATGCCGAGCAGGAAGGCCACCAGCGGGGCGAAGGCGACGATCATGATGCTGTCGTTGAGGGCCACCTGCGACAGCGTGAACAGCGGATCGCCATTGGTCAGCCGGCTCCAGACGAAGACCATCGCCGTGCA
>CAZYTN010000323.1:0-2862 GCA_964650115.1 uncultured Sulfuritalea sp. | reverse complement strand
GCCGCCGATGCCTCGGGGCGCATCGTCGGCTACGACAGGGTCGGCTGGCTGGCCGCGGGCGCCACCTTCATCGCCGTCGTCTTCGTCGGGCGGATCCACATGCACACGGGAAAACCGCCCGCCTGAAGCAGGCCCACGGAATCATCGCGAAGCGGCCGACTCAGCCGGCCGCCAGCGGTTTTTGTCCGGCCGGGTGCAGCGCCAGGCGCAGTTCGACGGTGCCCATGTCGGCCCCCCTCTTCAGCTCGAAGCCGAGGTCGCGGGCCAGATGCTGCATGCGCAGGTTTCCGCTCAGGGTTTCGCCGCGCAACTCGCCGGTGCCGCGCCCGCGGCAGTAATCGACGATGCTCTGCAACAGCAGGCGGCCGAGCCCCTTGCCCTTCATGTCGGAGCGCACCACGATGGCGAAGTCGGCCACGGCGTTGTCCGGATCGGCGACGACGCGCACCTCGCCCAGCGAACGCTCGCTGCCGTCGTCGTCGCGCTCGATCGCCACCAGGGCCATCTCGCGGTCGTAGTCGATCTGGGTAAAGCGGGCGAGCTGCGAGCGTGGCAGCTTGCGCATGGTGCCGAAAAAGCGCATCCGCGAATCTTCCGGCTTGAGCGAGAGGATCAGGTCGGCGAGCGTGGCTTCGTCCTCCGGCCGGATCGGCCGGATCAGCAGCCGGCGCCCCTGCCACGCCAGCGTCCGTTCCAGCTCGCGCGGATAGGGGCGGATCGCAAAGCGGCGGAAGCCGAGCCGGCGCGCGCGCCGCTCGATGCGGATGCGCGCGTCGAAGGCCACCACGCCGCCGACTTCGACATGCAGCGGATCGAGTTCCATGCCGGTCACCTGGTCGAGATCCGTCAGCAGTTGCGACAGGCGCACCAGGGCGGTGGCCAGCGTCGCCTCCAGCGCGGCGCGCTGCTCGCCGCCGGCTTCGTCGGCAAACCCGCTGCGCCCCACCAGGTCCTCGGCCAGGGTGCGATTCAGCGGTGGCAGCCCGACCACCAGGGCGTCGGCGCGGCCACTGCCGGAGGCCGCGCCGAGGAAAATCACCGGCCCGAAGATCGGGTCATCGGCCACGCCAAGGCGCAGTGCGACGCTGCCGCCGCGCGCGGCACCGGGCCGCAGGCGGTAGCCGCTGATGCGCTGGCCGGGCCGCTGCTCGCGTGCGCTGCCGCGCAGATTGCGCACCGCGACGCGGATGTCGGCCGGCGAGCGCAATCCGGTGGCCAGCGCGTGGTAGTCGCCGCTGCCGCCCAGCACCAGGCCGAGATCCACCGGATAGCCGATTTCATCGGCGGCGTGGATCGCCGCATCGACGTTGCCCGCCAGCGGATACTCCGCCGCGGCTATGCCATAGGCCTCGAGCAGCGCGCGCGCCAGGCGCGCCGGCAGCACATCGGTGCCAAGCTCCATCGCCTCGGCGATGATGCCGTGCGCGCGCGCGCCATCCGGGATGAAATCCTCGGCCACCGAGGGTGGCAGCTGCACCAGCAAATGCCGGTTGCGTTCGTAATTGACGATGCCGCTGAATATGGCGATGGCCTTTTCCGGCGAGTCCTGGCTCAGCACCCCGTGCGCCGCCGCAATGCGCTGCGCCTCCTGCATGGCATTGCCGCCGACCCAGCAGGTAAACACGTTGCGCCGCGCGTGCCGCGCCACTTCGCAAATGGCGGCGGCAACTTCCTCGCCCGGCGCGAAGGGAGAAGGCGAACACACCGTCAGCACCGCGTCCGTTCCCGGGTCGGCGAGCATCAGGGCCAGTGTGGCGGCCCAGTTGGCCGGCGTGATGTCGGCCGGCAGGGCCAGCGGATTGGCGGGGGGGTTGCCGGGATGCAGCAGTCTCCCCAGCTGCTGCACGGTATCCGGCGCCAGCGTCGCCAGGCGGCCGCCGGAATGCAGCAGGGCGCTGGCGGCAATCCGCCCCAGGCCGCGCCCGTTGGCGACGATGGCGAGGCGTTCGCCCGACATCGGGCGCACCCGCGCCATCGCCTCGGCGGCGTCGAACATGTCCTCCAGGGTCTCGACGCGCACCCAGCCGGCGCGGCGCAGCGCCGCTTCATAAACGTCGTCGGCGGTAAATGGCCGGCTGGCGGCGCGCGTGCCCTCGCTGCCGCCCTCGCTGCCGCGGCCGCGTATTGCCACCACCGGCTTGTTGCGCGCCGCGGCGCGCGCCGCCGACATGAACTTGCGCCCGGCGGCGACGACTTCGAACTGGACCAGGATGGCTTCGGTGTCGGGGTCGGCGGCCAGCCAGTCGAGCGCATCGGCGAGGTCGATGTCGATCCCGGTACCCAGGTGCAGCACCGTGGAAAAGCCGATGTTCTTGCTCTCGGCGCGGTCGAGCACGGCGGCGGCGACGGCGGCCGACTGGGTGACCAGGGCGATCTTGCCGGGCGCCGTCGTCACCGGCGCCACGCTGGCGTTGAGGCCGGCGGCGGGCACGATGACACCGCCGCTGCCCGGCCCGAGCACGCGCATCAGGAAGGGGCGCGCGGCGTCGAGGACCGCCTTGCGCGCCTCGAGCACCTGGCCGTCGCTCAGCGTGTCGCGCAGCAATGGCCCGACGATGACCGCGTGGGTGCCGCGGGCGCCGAGCTTGGCGATGATCCGCGGCACGTCGCGCAGCGCCGCGCAAACGATTGCCAGATCCGGCGCGATCTCGATCTCGTCGATCTGGAGATGCGCGCCAATGCCGAACAGGGAGCGCTTCTTCGCCGCCACCGACGTCACCGGCCCGGCAAACCCTCCGGCCGCCAGATTGTGCAGCACCACTTCGGCATAGTTGCCGGGCTCGTCGGGCTCGGCGACCACGGCGATGGACGCGGGGCGAAACAGGTATTCGAGATTGCGGACAGTCATCTTGTTCTTGGTTC
>CAZYTN010000322.1:0-2873 GCA_964650115.1 uncultured Sulfuritalea sp. | reverse complement strand
AGCCACTTGCGCAGAAAGCTGACGATCTCATCTTCCCTGACGTCATGGGTAATTGACTTGCGCTCCACTTCCTTCAGGTAGGCAACGAACTCTGCGTGCTGGGCGATGTGCGCAGCGAGTTCGGGGTAACCGAGAACCCGCATCACGCTTTCCTCTACGGTGAAATGGATTCGGGTGTAATCGGAAAGTTGGATGATGGCGTAATGAATGGCCGCCCAGCGCTGCTTCTCGTCAGGATCTTCGATCGACTTTTCGAGGCTGGCAATGCAATTGATCAGCACCTTGTGCTGCCCGTCGATCTCATCGATCCCCAGGGAATACTCGCTACGCCACTGCGTCAAGCCCATGATCACCCGCCTCCTGCTGTTGGATGCTGAATTGTACGAAAACCGGCTGACCGAGGACTCGCTTTCCTCAAGCAAGCCGGCATGAACATCGACCCGCAAGCGATGACAAGGTTCGGAATTGCCATGCGGCGACCCGGTACCTACTGCCTGGCGGGGCGCGACACGCCGCTCATCAGATCGGGAACAAAGAAGAACATTCCCGCCCGACCGCTGCCCTTGACCCGATACATGGCCGCGTCGGCGTGTTTCAGCAGGGTTTCCCCGTCGCGACCGTCTCGCGGAAACAGGCTGATGCCGATACTGGTGGTAATGATAACCTCCTGCCCGGCCAGAACCAGCGGCGTCTTCATCGCGTCAAGGATCTTCTGCCCGACCGTACGGACGTCGCCTTTCTCGGCAATTTCAGGCAGCAGGATGGTGAATTCGTCGCCGCCCATGCGGGCAACCGTATCCGAGGCGCGAACGCACTGCCGCAAGCGGCGAGCGACTTCCTTCAGGCACTCGTCGCCGGATTCATGCCCGAGCGTGTCGTTGATCTGCTTGAACCGGTCCAGATCCAGGAACATGACGGCTGCGGTCCGCGCTCCCGAGCGTTTTCCCTGCACCAGCATCTGCTCCAGGCGATCGAGAAACAGGATGCGGTTCGGCAATCCCGTCAGCGCATCATGGAAGGCTTGAAAGGTAATGATCTCTTCCTGCTTCTTGCGTTCGGTAATGTCGGAGAACATGCCCACATAGTGCTCGACGACACCCTGCCTGTTCCTGACCGCGCTGACGGTAAGCCATTCCACATAGATCGTTCCGTTCTTGCGCCTGTTCCACATTTCCCCGCGCCACTCGCCCTGTCCTTTCAGAGCCAGCCAGAACTCGCGATAGAAAGCCTCGTCCTGTTTGCCCGACTTGAGCACGGCCAGAGTCTGGCCTATCACCTCCTCCGCGCTGAAGCCGGTGGTCTCGGCAAAAGCCCGGTTGACCAATCGGACCTTTGAATCGGCATCCGTCACGACGATGCCTTCGAGCGAATTTTCGAACACGATGCGCGACAGTCGCTGTTCCGACAACAGTTCCCGGGCCTTGTCCATGACTCTGTTGAAGGCTTCCGACGCCTGACCGATTTCGTCCTTGCCACCATGTAATAGCGGCGACGTCTCCTCGAGATCTCCTGCGGCTATCCGGATCAGACCATCGGTCATGCGTGCCAGCGGCCGGGTGACCCAATGGGTGATGAAGTACCAGATAAACAGGGCCAGTGGCAGGGACAGGACAGCCGCCGCCCCCAGCGCACTGACCGCGAACATCCGTACCGTCTGATTGGCCCTGGCAAGGGATATTTCCATGCTGACGGCGCCCAGCACGGTGCCCGAAGCCACCTTGTGGCATTCCAGACAATTCTTGCCCAGATAGTTTTCCAGGGCCACGGCAGGCAGGATGGCCCGCAGTTTTTCACTGCCGTCGGCACTGCCGAATACCTCGTAAAAGGGCTTGCCGGTATCCAGCACAGCGCGTTCCGCCGCGGTATCGGGCAGTTCGCCGACAAGACCCTCGCCGAACTGCAGCACAACGGGGCGCCCGCGGAAGACCTTCAGCGACTCAATGTGGTTGCTGTCGCGAATCTGGTCCAGAAAAATGTTCCGCTTTGAAACCGACCCGGTGATCATCATGCCGGTGAGCCCCGCCATGGTCATCTGGTGCACGCTCTCGGCAAAATCCCTGGCTTGGTCGACAGCGATCTTCTGCTGCTGCAGCGTGGCCCAATACACCAGCCCGACGCCCGCGCCTATGGTACCGACCAGAATCACGGCGACCAGGCGCACCCAGATCCTGGTGTTGTGAAGCCGGCCGAACCCGCTCATGGTGTTGCTACCCTCAAGATCGCCCTTTCCGGGTTCAGTTTGCGACGCCACTCCAAACGACGCCACAGTTGGCCAAGATGCAAATAATGTTCCACAATCCGAAGGCGCACAATAGCTCACGAGAGGCAGGCTAAGGCAAACGACATGCGACTGCTCATGGAAACCGCACCACATTGCCCGACATGAGGTTTGCCACCCAAATCGCCGCCGGCGCACTCACCGTCCTGCTCTTGCTGGCCGGTTGCGCCGCACCCGGATCGCAGCAGGAATACAGCATGAAGCGTACCCAGAGCCACGCCCCAGCACCCTCTCACGGCGAGATGGAGGTCTGGCGCCTGGACGACCTGGCACGGCAGGATCAGCCGGCAATCCTGCTGCGCAACTCGCAAGGAATCCACGCGGCTATCGAGACCCGCCTGCTGAAAAGCATTTTTGCAACCGGCGAGAAGATCCTGCGGGCGGCGGGCGAAGGGCCGAGTCCTGAATTCGTGGTCATTGCTTCCGCAACGGTCAATGCATTTGCCTTTATCGATGGCAAACAGCCGACGATTGCGCTCAGCCTGGGCATGATCCGGCTGCTGTCCACCGACGAGGATGCATGGGCCGCGCTGTTCGGCCATGAGCTTGCCCACCTGCGGCTCGAGCACCTGCGCGGCAAGCAGGACCGCAGCGA
>CAZYTN010000321.1:0-2875 GCA_964650115.1 uncultured Sulfuritalea sp. | reverse complement strand
ATCGGGTCGATGCCGAGCACGTCGGCCAGTTCGGTCAGGTAGATCAGCACGTCGGCGATTTCGTCGGCGACCTCGGCGCGTTTCTCCGGCGCGAGGTTCAGGCTTTCCTCGGGCGTGGCCCACTGGAAATGTTCGACCAGTTCGGCGGCTTCGACGCTCAGGGCCATGACAAGGTTTTTCGGCGTGTGGTAGCGATGCCAGTCGCGTGCGGCGCAAAAGGCCCGCAGCGCATCGCGCAGGGTCGTGAGGTCAGTAATCGGTTTCATGTTTTCTCGGACGGTAGATCATCAGCCAGGGCAGGGCAAGGAATGGCCAGAGCGAGGAAATCAGCCGCGTCAGGCCGTTGAAATTCAGGAACTGGCCGGGGTTCCAGATCTGCAGCGTGTTTTGCAGATAGGGGTTCTCCGGCGCGACATTGACCATCACGGTGGCCAGCAGCAGCGCCAGCGCGGCCACGGCGCGTTGCAGCGGGACGCCGAGGAAAGATGCGCTGAACCACAGCGCCAGGCCGATTGCCATGCCGAGGCTGTTGCCCGGCGTAATCCAGCCCAGGGCCGCGGCCGGTCCCATGAACAAGGCATGGGTGGCCGTCTTGATCAGCACGGCGCAGAGCAGCAGGCCGAGGGTCAGCCGACGGGCATGGCGGCGCAGCAGCATTGAAATGACCAGTCCCGCGGCCAGCAGGCCGGCGGCGGCGATCAGGGTTTCCAGATCGACAAAGCGTTCCGCCAGGAAAGGCTGGACCGGCGGCAGGTCGAGCATCTGGCGCAGATTGCCGCTGCCGAACAACAGCGATTCGGGCGAGATCTGGGTCATCAGCCACGCCGCCACCAGCAGCACGCCGCTGTCGACGCCGTAGCCACCCATCATGATCTGGCGACGCACGCTGGCGAGCTGTCCCTGGTCCAGCACGCGGACGCCCCACAGCGCACCGAGCCAGCCGCCGAGCAGGGTGCCGGCGGTATTGCAGGCGAGATCCAGATTGGACGGCACGCGATTGGGCAGGTAGTTCTGCAGCAGCTCCAGGGCCAGGCTCAACGCGCCACCGAGCAGGGTCGCCAGCAGCCAGGCCGGGATGGGCGCCAGGTGGCGGCGCAAGGCCGCGGCGCACAAAAAGCCGAAGGGCAGGTAGGCGGCGATGTTGGTCGCCAGATCGAAGCTCGTGTAGTAGCGCGGCCAGGTCGCGCCGAGAAAACCCGCGGCATCGCCGCCGCTGTCGTGCCAGCCGGTCAGGGGATACAAACTCGCGTAAATGATCAGCAGCAGGTAGCTGCCGGTCAGATAGAGGGTCAGATGGGTGCGCGCGCCGTTTGCCACAAGGGCGATTCTGCCGGCTTGGCCCTGGCGCGACAAGCGTCGCGCGGCAACCCGGATTGCGGGCTACCAGCGGCGTGCCAGATTGCTGAGGTAATTGGGCGGAAAGGCATCGATGGCGATCAGGGTCTGGTCGAGCACCCGGCGCGCCGTTTCGGCGGTGAGCGACAGGCAGAAGCTGCGGTCTTTCGGCCCGCCCGAAGTGAGGCCGACCAGACGGCCCTCGGCATCCACCAGCGGCCCGCCGGAGACGCCGTGGTCGCAGTAGTTGGAGGAGACGAGGTAGGTCTGGCTGTGGCGGTTGATGACGCCGAGCAGGGTTCCGCCGGAGGCGATCAACTGGCCCTTGGCGAAGCCGATGTTGTAGATCGGCGCGCCCTTGGCGAGCTGCGCTGCGTTGCCCATCGCTATCGGTTTGCCGTTGAGGCCCGGCGCGTGGGCAACGCAGGCATCCTCGGTGATCAGGAAGGCTGCGGCGACGATGAGGGTCTTCTGTTGCGTCGCCGGGTTGATGGCGAACAGCGGCCCCTTGAGTACGTTGGGCGCGATGACGTGGCAATTGGTCAGAAGCTTGTCGCTTGCTATTGCCACGCCGGTGCCGAGACTGGCACCGCCGATGATGAGGTAGGTCGAATCGGAGAACTTTGCCAGTGTCGATGCGTCGGGCGAGCCCTGAAACAGTGGCAGTGGCGGCGCTGGTGTGGCGGATGGCGGATTTTTTGGCGACGATGACGTATCCGGCTTTTGTGTGCCGGCGCCCGGGGGCGGGAGCAGGCTGGCGACGTCGGCGCTGATTGCTTCCGGTTCGCTATCCACTGCTGTCGCCTGCGGCGACGCGATCGGTGCGGTCCGCGGCACCGGGTTGCCGACCGCGACCGGCGAAGGAGCCGCGTAGCGCCATGCCGGATAGGCGACGGCGGCGATCAGCAGCGTGACAAGCGCCGGTTTGGTCCAGCGCGGCGCTTCCGGCGCCCCGGCCTGCCTGCGGTCTCCCTCGCGGCGGTCGCGCTGGCGGCGGTCATATCCGGCGCGCTGCCGGCGGTCGTGCAGAACATCCCGCGCGTCCTGCAGGATGGCCAGGCGATTGTGCTTCTCCTCGCTCTCCGGTTCGGATTCAAGAGCCTGCCGCATGGCCAGAAAAGCGTGCTGGATATCCTCCGGTGAGGCTTTGTCGGAGAGGCCGAGGAGTGCGTAGAGGGATTGCTTTTCTGTCATGCCCCGGCGGCTCAGTGCCTGTGCTCCGCTTCGGCATGATGCGTCTGCGCGGCCGCATGGTGATGCAATATCGCGTGCGGGTCGTGGCCCGGTATGTGATGGCCGACCCATTGCGGCAGCAGGGAGCCGGCGACCATGCCGAGGATGGACACGGCAAGCCCGATCAGTTGCGGCGGCACGAGACTCGCCTCGCCGATCAGGACTTCGATCAGCAGCCAGGACAGAAGGCCGCCGAAAGTCGCTGCCAACGCGCCCTGCGTGGTTGCGCGGCGCCAGAAAATGCCGGCGGCCAGCGGCACGAAGGCGCCGGCCAGGGTGACCTTGTAGGCGTTCTCCACCATCTTGA
>CAZYTN010000320.1:0-2876 GCA_964650115.1 uncultured Sulfuritalea sp. | reverse complement strand
CTATCCGCCCCGCCGCGACGAACACGTCGAGCGGCTTGTCGGTCTTGCTCGCGGGATCGATCAGGCGACCGTTCTTGATGTGGATCTTCATAACAATCTAACTATCGCGCCAAAACTCGTGAAGAAATCGTAGCGAGCGGGCCGCAGCGGGGCGCGGCCGGAGCGCAGCTACCGGAACATATGTTGTTATATGTGAGGATAGCGAGCACCGCCCAATCCCCGATCCGGTACGCGCAGTAGATTTATTCATGAGTTTCCGGCCAGCATGGCCATGACCGCCATACGCACCGCAATGCCGAAAGTGACTTGCGGCAGGATCACGGCCTGGCCGCCGTCGGCCACCGCCGAATCGATTTCCACGCCGCGATTCATCGGCCCCGGATGCATGACGATGGCGTCGGGCTTGGCCAGCGCCAGCTTTTCCGGCGTCAGGCCCCAGGACTTGAAGTATTCCTGCGTCGAGGGCAGTAGCGCGCCCTGCATGCGTTCGTTCTGCAGGCGCAGCATCATCACCACATCGACGCCGCGCAGGCCCTCGCGCATGTCGTTGAAGACCCTCACGCCGAGGCGCTCGACGCCGGTGGGCAGCAGGGTCTTGGGCGCGATGACGCGCACTTCGGGCACGCCCAGCGTGGTCAGGGCATGGATCTGGCTGCGCGCCACGCGCGAATGCAATACGTCGCCGACGATGGCGACGGTGAGCTGGGTGAAATCCTGCTTGTAGTGACGGATGGTGTACATGTCGAGCAGGCCCTGCGTCGGGTGCGCATGGCGGCCGTCGCCGGCATTCACGACATGGATGTGGTCGCGCCCGGTGGCCGCCATGTGCTGCGCGATCAGATAGGGCGCCCCGCTCGAAGCGTGGCGCACGACGAACATGTCGGCCTGCATCGCGGCGAGGTTGTCCGCCGTGTCGAGCAGGGTTTCGCCCTTGTTGGCCGAGGAGGTGTTGATGTTGAGATTGATGACGTCGGCGGACAGGCGCTTGGCGGCGATCTCGAAGGTGGTGCGGGTGCGCGTCGAATTTTCGAAGAACAGGTTGAACACGCTCTTGCCGCGCAGCAGCGGCACTTTCTTCACTTCGCGTTCGGCGACTTCGGAAAACGGCGCCGCGGTATCGAGGATGCGCGTCAGCACGTCGCGCGGCAGGCCCTCGATGGTCAGCAGGTGGTTGAGTTCGCCGTGTTTGTTGAGCTGCGGGTTGCCGCCGGCTGTCATGAAGTTCATTTCTCCTTCACCCGGAAGGAAAGCCCGCCGTCGGCGGCCCGCTCCAGCGCCAGCATCTGCGCCGCCGGCAGGCTCATGGCATGTGGACAGAAGGTGGGTGCTATAGGCAGTTCGCGGCCGCCGCGATCGGTCAGCACCGCCAGGTCGATTTTGGCCGGCCGGCCGTAATCGAACAGCTCGTTCATGGCGGCACGGATGGTGCGGCCGGTGTGCAGCACGTCGTCGACGATGACGATGTGTGCGCCTTCGACATCGAAGGGGATCTGCGAAGTTTTGGCGTTGGCGTGCAGCCCGCGCTGATGGTAATCATCGCGGTAGAAGGAGACGTTGATCGAACCGGAGGGAATTTTCAGGCCCAGCGCCGCATGCAGGCGTTCGGCGACCCAGACGCCGCCGGTGTGGATGCCGACCAGCGCCGTGCGGGCCGGATCGACGCCGGGCCGCATGGCCGCGGCGAGGGCGGAACAGAGCGCTTCGGCGTCAGGCAGTTGCATGGGCCGCAGTTTGCTCATGTGTATCGAACCAGCTTTGCAGAATGACGAGCGCGGCTTCGGCATCGACCTGCGCCTTGCGTTCACGCCAGGAAAGCCCGCGCTGGCGCAGGCTCGCATCGGCCTCGGTCGAACTGAAACGCTCGTCGACATCCTCGACCGGCAGGCGGTAACGACCGCGCAGCTGGTTGGCGAAGCGCTCGCAGCGTGCGGTCATTTCGTGCGGCGTGCCGTCGTCGTTGCACGGCCGCCCCACCAGCAGCCGCACCGGCTGCCATTCGGCGATGAGCGCGGCGATCGCGGCGAAGCGGGCGTCGTTGGCCTCGACATCGATGGTGGTCAGCGGTCGGGCGGAACCGGGCCGGCCGGCACCCAGCCATGTGCCGATGGCGACACCGATGCGCTTGACGCCGAAATCGAAGGCGAGCACCGAACCCTCGGCCTCAGGCATGCCCCGCGACCTCCGACAGGTTGGCGAAATCCACGCCGAGCAACTGCATCGCCGCCGGCAGGCGCGCTTCGGGGGGAATGTCGAAGATGATGGCGGCGTCCGCTTCCACCGTGAGCCAGGCGTTCTGCGACAGCTCCCACTCCAGTTGTCCGGCCGTCCAGCCGGCATAGCCGAGACTGACCAGGACCTCGGCAGGCGCGCCGGTGCTGCCCATGGACTGCAGGATGTCGCGCGAACTGGTCAGCGCGAGGCTGTCGCTGACATTGAGCGACGATTGCCACTGCCCGGCCGGCCGGTGCAGCACGAAGCCGCGATCGGTTTGCACCGGGCCGCCGAAATACACCGGCAGCGCGGCGAACAGCGCCTCGACCTGTTCGTCCTCGAGCGGAATGCTGACGCGTTCGAACAGCCCGGCAAGCCTCAATTCCATCGGGCGATTGACGATGATGCCGATCGCGCCGTCCTCGTTGTGCTCGCAGATGTAGGTCAGCGTGCGGGAAAAATTCGGGTCAACCATGGCGGGCATGGCGATCAGAAAGTGGTTGGCGAGGCTGACGGTTTCCATGGGTCTTTCGACATTGTAATCTGTCAGTCCGTTCCCGAGTATCCCTGTTTGCCAATCCCCGTTTGTCAATCCATGTCCGCCGCACTCGTCTGGTTCCGTCGCGATCTGCGCGCGTATGACCACGCCGCCCTGCACCACGCCC
>CAZYTN010000319.1:0-2883 GCA_964650115.1 uncultured Sulfuritalea sp. | reverse complement strand
GGCCAGGAACTCATCGTCCAGGTCGAAAAGGACGAACGCGGCAACAAGGGTGCGGCACTGACTACCTACGTCTCGCTGGCCGGCCGCTATCTGGTGTTGATGCCGAACAATCCCCGCGGCGGCGGCGTTTCGCGCCGTGTCGAGGGCGATGACCGGCAGGAACTGCGCGACGTCATGGACCAACTGGTCGTTCCGCCCGGTACCAGCCTGATTGCCCGCACCGCGGGCATCGGCCGCGGACTGGAAGAACTGCAGTGGGACCTCAACTACCTGCAACAGTTGTGGACCGCCATCGACGGCGCGGCCAAGGCGCAGAGCGGCGCCTTCCTGATCTACCAGGAATCCAGCCTGGTGATCCGTGCCATCCGCGACTACTTCCACGCCGAGATCGGCGAAATCCTGATCGACACCGACGACATCTTCGAACAGGCGCAGCAGTTCATGGCGCACGTGATGCCGGGCACGGTCAATCGCGTCAAGCGCTACCACGACGACGTGCCGCTGTTCTCGCGCTTCCAGATCGAACACCAGATCGAATCCGCCTACTCGCGTCAGGTCACGCTGCCGTCGGGCGGCGCCATCGTCATCGACCATACCGAAGCCCTGGTTTCGGTCGACGTCAATTCGGGCCGCGCCACCAAGGGCAGCGACATCGAGGAAACGGCCTTGCGCACCAACTGCGAAGCCGCCGACGAAATCGCGCGCCAGCTGCGCCTGCGCGACCTCGGCGGGTTGATCGTGATCGACTTCATCGACATGGAATCGACCAAGAATCAGCGCGAAGTCGAAAATCGCCTGCGCGACGCCCTGCATTTCGACCGCGCTCGCGTCCAGACCGGCAAGATCAGCCGCTTCGGCCTGCTCGAACTGTCGCGCCAGCGCCTGCGTCCGGCGCTGGCAGAAACCAGCTACATCACCTGCCCGCGCTGCACCGGCACCGGCCACATCCGCAGCACCGAATCCGCCGCGTTGCACATCCTGCGCATCCTCGAAGAGGAAGCCATGAAGGAAAACACCGGCGCCCTGCACTGCCAGGTCCCGGTCGACGTCGGCACCTTCCTGCTCAATGAGAAACGCGTCGACATCTCGCGCATCGAACTGCGCCACCGCGTGAATCTGGTGATAGTGCCCAACCGCCACCTCGAGACGCCGGCGCATGAAATCGTTCGTCTGCGCCACGACCAGCTCAATGCCGAAGGCATCGTGCTGGCCAGCTACCAGATGGCGGAAAAGCCCATAGAAGAAGCCTACCAGCCGCCCTCCGCAGCCGATCCAAAACCCGCCAGGACCGAAGCCGCAGTAAAGGGCATCACGCCCGATTCACCGGCGCCCATCGTCGAACAGAAGGCAGCGGCGCCTGTCGCGCATTCCGTGGCTGCCAACGAAGGTGGCTTCTTCGACAAGATCGTCTCCTTCTTCATGGGTGGCAAGAAAGCCGACGCACCTGCCGCCACCGAAGCAAAGACCGACCGGCCGCCGCGCCGCGACAGCGGTCGCGACCGCAATCGCGACGGCGGACGCGGCGGACGCGATCGCAGCAATCGCCGTGACGGCCGCGACAACCGCGAAGGCGGCGAACGCAAGGACCGCGGCGAGCAAGCCCCGCGAACCCAGGCTAAACGCGATGAACAGCAAGCGGAAAGCGGCAATCGCAAACCGCGCGAGCCACGTGAGGCCCGCGAGCCCAAGGAAGCCCGCGCACCCCGCGAGCCGCGCGAACTCAAGGAAAGCCGCGAGCCACGTGCTCCGCGCGAACCCCGGGAGCCGCGTCCTCCGCGTGCCGATGCCGACGCAGCCCAGAACGGCGTATCACCAGCGCCAACTTCCGGCAGCGAAGGCAGCCAGGAAGGCGAAGCCCGCAGCGGGCGCCGCAGTCGCGGCCGTGGCCGCGGTCGCGGTCGCAGCGAGGAAGGCAGCACGACGGAAGTCGCCGCAGGCAGCGTTGTCGCAACGGCAACCGGTGTCGCAGCTGCTGCAGGGTTTGTTGTGCGGAGCGCCGGCACCGATGCCTCCGCCATGCCCGATGCAACCGAGACGGCAGCGGCCCCGATCGCAGAGCAGCAGCCCACCTTCGAGCCGACCCCAGTCGCCGTGTCGGAGGCAGCAGCGCCCGTCCCTGCCGCAGCCAGTGCGCTCGCAGCCACCTTCGAACCCGTCGCCGCCGTACCGGTGGCAACCGCGCCAACGCCGCCGCTGCCCGAAGCCGCAGCCGAAACAGTGGTCGTCGCAACGGCACCACCTGCCGCCGATCCCATCATCGTGCCGCCAACACCACAGCCGCCCGTGGTCGATGTCAAGGAGTCCCTGCAACAGGTCGGCCTGGTGATGATCGAAACCAGCCACGCGGCACCGGTCGCGGACAGCTTCGCACCGGTACAGCCGCTCGGCCGCAAACCCAGGCCGGCGCCCGTGATCGCCAGCGAGCCGCTGCAAATGGTGGAAACCAAGCACGACTGACAGGCATCAAACGCAGAAAAAAACGGGCGCCAGAGGGCGCCCGTTTTTTTATTGTGTTCCCGGCGGATTGCCGGGGACGGTATCCCGGCGATTGGGACCCAGCCGCTGCAGTAGCAGATTCGCCGCATCCTCGACCATGTCAAGAACCCGTTCAAATCCGTCCATGCCGCCGTAATAGGGATCGGGAACTTCGTCTTCCTCGAAGCGCTCACTGAATTCCAGCAGCAGTCCGAGCTTGTCGCGATACAAGGGCGGGCAGGCGCGCTGCAGCCATGCCAGGTGATCCGGCCCCATCGCCAGCAACAGGTCGAAGCGGACGAAGTCGAAGTCCGTCACGCGTCGCGCCCGCAGCGCCGACAAATCGTAGCCGCGCTGCCGCGCCGCCCGCACTGTGCGCGGATCGGGCGCATCGCCGACGTGGTAGCC
>CAZYTN010000318.1:2615-2885 GCA_964650115.1 uncultured Sulfuritalea sp. | reverse complement strand
CGGCTTCGGCACCGGCGGCGGTACGCCGGCACCGAAGGGCGATGCTGCACAACCGGTCGGCGAGGTAGTGCCGATCAGCGCCGTCGAGACGGCGGAACTGCTGAAGGACGCCAAGAGCGTGATCATCGTTCCCGGCTACGGCATGGCGGTGGCCCAGGCCCAGCACACGGTGTACGAGATCACCAAACACCTGCGCGAGAAGGGCGTCAACATCCGCTTCGGCATCCACCCGGTGGCGGGGCGCATGCCCGGTCACATGAACGTGCTGCT
>CAZYTN010000318.1:0-2605 GCA_964650115.1 uncultured Sulfuritalea sp. | reverse complement strand
GACGTGGCCATGGTGATCGGCGCCAACGACATCGTGAACCCGGCGGCGCAGGACGACCCGACCAGTCCCATTGCGGGCATGCCGGTGCTCGAAGTCTGGAAGGCCAAGACCTCGATCGTCATGAAGCGGTCCATGGCCTCGGGCTACGCCGGCGTCGACAACCCGCTCTTCTACAAGGAAAACAATCGCATGCTGTTCGGCGATGCGAAGAAGATGCTGGACGAAGTGCTGGTGGCGCTGAAGTCCTGACGGCAGGCATGCTCCGCAAAACGCCACGGCCTGCCGTGGCGTTTTTTATTGCTTGCGCGATCTGTTTCGCAAAAGTCGGCGCTGGGCGAAGCGAGGGTTTCGCAGAGCACTGCTCTGCGCTCGCGAAGCCGGCAGGCTGTGCAAAGCCTGCCGTGGAGACACGGCGACTTGACAGCCCGGCTTCAAGACCGGACCCTTCCAACCCATGAAACTTGATCCGGACACCCTGCGGCAACTCGTCGAACGCACGCTCGGGCACTACCATGCGCGGGCCGAAGCCTTCTGGGAGGGCACGCGCTACCACGACGTCGAGCAGAACATCGAGGCGCTGTTGCGCCACATTCAAGCCGCGGCGCCATTCTCCATCCTCGACTTCGGCTGCGGTCCGGGACGCGACTTGCGTGCGTTCGCGCAGCGCGGCCATCGCGTGATCGGCCTTGAAGGCGCTCCGGCGCTGGCGCAGATGGCGCGGGCCTACAGCGCCTGCGACGTCTGGCAGCAGGATTTCCTCGGCCTCGATTTGCCCGACGCGCATTTCGACGGCATCTTCGCCAACGCATCGCTGTTCCATGTGCCGCGCCAGGAATTGCCGCGCGTATTGCGCCAGTTGCATGCGACGCTGAAACCCGGCGGCGTCCTGTTCAGTTCGAATCCGCGCGGCAACAACGAAGAGAGCGTCGAAGGCGAGCGCTACGGCGCCTATTACGACCTTGCCGCCTGGCGGGAGTATCTGGTCGCTGCCGGTTTTGCCGAACTCGAGCACTACTACCGTCCGCCGGGCTTGCCGTTCGAACGGCAGTCGTGGCTGGCAAGCGCATGGCGGAAAGCGGATCGTCCTTGAGCGGAGACATACCCCACCGGGGGATACCGTCTCCGCCTCCCGCGGAGACATACCCCACCGGGGGGTACCGTCCGCGCTTTTGGCGCGGACATAAAAAAAGCGGGCCGAAGCCCGCTTTTTGTTTTCAGGGAAACCTGAATTACTTCTTCATTTCCGGCTTCATCTCTTCCTTCTTCATTTCCGGCTTCTTCTCGTCCTTCTTCATTTCCGGCTTCATCTCTTCCTTCTTGGCTGCCGGCTTCTTCTCGGCCTTCTTCTTGCCAGCCTTCTTTTCAGCCTTCGGAGCATCAGCCTTCTTTTCTTCCTTCTTCATTTCCGGCTTCATTTCTTCCTTCTTTTCCATCTTCTTGTCGTCTTTCATGGCGCCGCCATGGGAGGCAGCGAAGGAACCCACGGAAACGGTGGCGAAAGCGGCGGCGATCAGGACCGACAGTAGTTTGCTCATGTAATAATCTCCTTGAGAATTGTTGAAAATCGTGACGACCAAATTTTGGCGCCTCCGAACCCCATGTAACGCCCATGGCCCTGGCAAGTTGACAAATCTTCTGCAAATCAATCCCGTACTGCTTTTTCTGGTGTTGTCGACCCTCCCGCTGGCGGTAGATGCTGCACCGCGCAAGCCGCTTGACGACGCCGAAGTGCTGGAGCGTTTACCCTCGCGTGCCGGCGATGCAAGCTCGCGCGAACTGGCTGCAATGCGTGCCGCGATGATGTCCGCTGGCGGCAATCCCGGCCCTGCGGCCGTGCTGGCCCAAGGCTATTTCGATCTTGCAATGGCGCGTGGAGACCCGCGCTACGTAGGCTATGCCGAAGCAGTGGTCGCTCGCTTTCCCGATCCGCTGCCGGCTTCGTTGCGCCTGATACGCGGCCTGCTGCGGCAGTATCGGCATGACTTCGACGGCGCCCTGGCAGACTTTGCCGCGGCCCTGGAACTCGATCCCGATTTCGCCGCCGCCCATGCCTGGCGCGGCGCGATCTATCTGGTTCAGGCAAATTATGCGGCGGCGCAGGGCGAGTGCGCTGCGCTGCGGCGCCTCGGTCACAGCACCTTGTTCGGTGCCTGTCTCGGGCTGGTAGAGGCCTATGGCGGCCAACTCGAAGTCGCTTACCGGATTTTGCAGCAGGCGCTGGCAGGCACTCGGGATCCCGCTAATCGCCTTTGGCTTCTGACCCGTCTCGGTGAAGTGGCGGCCTGGCGCGGACAAGCGGATCAGGCCGAACGCCACTACAGAGAGGCATTGGGCATCGGCCGTGACGACGGTTACCTGCTCGCCGCCTGGGGCGACTTCCTGCTCGACAGCGGCCGGCCGGCCGAAGTGCTGAAACAGCTGGCTGGCTGGGAGGCTTCCGACAGCCTGTTGTTGCGTCTGGCCGAAGCCGAAGCGGCGCTGAAACTGCCGGGCGCGGCACGGCTGGCCAAGATGCTGGACGATCGCTTCGCCGCAGCAAAGCAGCGCGGCGACACCACGCACCGGGCCGAGGAAGCGCGCTACCGGTTGCGCCTGCGCGGTGATG
>CAZYTN010000317.1:0-2926 GCA_964650115.1 uncultured Sulfuritalea sp. | reverse complement strand
GAATCCGCAGAACGACGCCAATGACGTGGCGCGAAAGCTTCGCGACCTGGGCTTCGATGTGGTCGAGCGCGTCAACCTCAAGACGAGCCAGATCGGACGCACGCTGCGGGAGTTTCGGTCGAAACTGACCCCGGGCACGGTGGCGCTGGTGTTCTATGCCGGTCACGGACTGCAGATCAAGGGCGAGAACTACCTGCCGACAATCGACGCCGAAATCGAAGGCGAGGAGGACGTCCCGAATCAGAGCCTGGGGGTACGCCAGCTGTTGGGCCTGCTTGATGAAGCGAAGACCGGCCTGAGCCTGGTCTTTCTCGATGCCTGCCGCAACAATCCCTATGCGCGCAGTTTTCGTTCGGCGGGTGATGGTCTCGCCCGGCTCGACGCCCCTTCCGGCACGCTGATTTCCTTTGCCACTCGCCCAGGCAGCGTTGCCGCCGACGGAAGCGGCCGCAACGGCCTTTACACCGCGCATCTGCTTGCGGCGATGGATATTCCCAACCTGCCAGTCGAACAAGTCCTGAAAAAAGTGGTTTCGGCCGTACGCAGCGAATCCAAGGGGCGTCAGGAACCCTGGATGGAAGGCAGCATCGAGGGCGAGTTCTACTTCCGGCGGGAGGCTGTAGCCGTTGCCCCGGCGGTCGACCAGCAGGCCGCCATCGACCGTGCGGTGGCCGAAGCGATCCGCCGCGCCAACGAGCAGTCCTCCAAGGAGCGGGCCGAGATGCAGGCGCAATCCGTCAAGGACAAGGCGGAACTGCAGGCCTCCATGGAAAAAATGCTTCAGCAGGCGCTGGCACGGCAGAACGCGATGGTCGAAGCGCAACGCGCGGGACAATCGGCGTCAGCGCCTCGGCAAGCACCGGAGCCGGCGTCGGCCGCCGCCCAGCCGCGACCTGCCGCCCAGCCGGGATCCACCCAATCGACTTCGACACGCATCAGCCCTCCAGTGACGCTCGCAGCGGTGTCTCCGGCATTGTCGCCGCCATCGCCAAGGGAGTCTGCGGCCGATGTCTGGACGCGGAAACCCCGTCCCGGCGATGAATGGGCATACGCGGCGAAGGACAATCTGACGAATACTTCCCGCAAGCTCACCCTGCGCGTCAGGTCTGTCGACGTCGATGGTGTCCGCGAGGATGTCCTGCTTAACGGCAGGGAGTCCGACACCCTGGTCTTCAACGGCAAGGCCGCGATGGCGGCCGTCGGTGTCGATGCCGAGTTCATGTTCGCGCCCCATTGGGAAAGCAAGGAAAGCGGCAGCGTGGATTTCACCGGAACGAATCCCTGCGCCAGCCACCAGTGCAGCTTTACGGCAAAAGTGACGGGCAGGGAAAAAATCACCGTTGCCGCCGGGACGTTCGATACCCTGAAGATCGAAGGGGGGGTAACCAAAAGAAACTATTCGATCGGTGGCCTAGGACTTTCCGGGCTCCTGACCATTTGGTATGAGCCGAAGACCGGGCGAGTCATCAGGCAGCACGCTCAAGCGAGAGGTGGTACCACTATCTCCGGGTTTGACGAAGTCATCGAACTGCAATCGGCGCGTAGCGCTTCCGGCAGCACTGCGCCGCCGCTCACGCCAACCCCGCTCGCGGTTCCGCTCCGGGTCGAAGCGCTCGCCCGCGGCCCGCAACCCGGCGACGAGTGGGAATACTCGATGCGCGACGGCTTTGGCAAGCAGCAAAAATTGACGCTGCGTGTCAAGGCGGCGGCTGAAACCGGAGTACTGGAAAGCATCCTGCTGAACGGAACACCCATGCTCGAATGGGTCTTCAACGGCAAGGCGTCACTTGTCGGGATGCCCGTGGAGTCCGAGTTCATATTCTCGCCCCACTGGGATGGCAGCGAATTTGCCGAACTGGAGGTTTCAGGGGCCAACCGATGCACGCAAACAAACCTGTTGTGCACATTGCGCGCCAAACGGACGGGCAAGGAAACCGTAACCGTGCAGGCCGGGACGTTCGAAACCATCCGCATTGAAGGCCATGTCTATCGCCGAAAGCTCGGTTCTATCGGGGCGACCACAACGACCGTCAGCGGTCCTTTCACCCTTTGGTATTCCGAAGCTCACCGACGCGTGATCAAGCAGGAAGGGAGCCTCTTTAGCACTCACGGTTCGGCTATGCCCGGTTTTTCGGAAACAGTCGAACTGACCGCAGTTCGCGCCGTTCCTCGATAGGGATTCCCCCAGACAATCCGCGCGAGCCGCTAGGGACAGGCGCGTCCGATTTGCTAAGATGTTCCATGCCGTGGAATGCGCGAAGGTTTCCCGCGATCACCCCTGAAGGAGGATGTATGAAAAGCTTACCCCTGCTACTGGTATCAGCCTTTCTGTTTTCGGGCGCATCGGGCGCATTTGCCGCCGAGGAGGCATGGCTTGCCGATTTCAGGCGTGCCGACCTCAACGACAGCGAAGGCCTTTCCAAGGCCGAACTGAAGAAGACCGCTTCCCAGCAACTGCTGCAGATCAAGAACAACTTCGTCGCCATCGATTCCGACCACGACGGCCAGGTTACCGCCGATGAGTACCGACGTTACCTGAGCAAGGCCCAGGACGATTTTGCGGCGAAATTCAGGAAGGCCGATGTCAACGACAGCGGTGGGCTGTCGCGCCGCGAACTCGAAAAGGTGTCAGGCAGCGAATTTGGTTTCATCGCGACGAATTTCGACAGCATGGATGCCGATCGGGACGGCCAGGTGTCTTATGCCGAATTCCGGGATTTCCAGGCGCGGACGCCCGCGCCCGCGGCGGCATCCCCGGTTCCCGGCGCACCGCGCGATATGTGCCGGGTCGAATGCGGCGTGGTGGTCGCCATCGACCGGCGCAAGGTCAAGGGGGAGGACGGCACGATGGGGGCAATTGCCGGCGGGGTGGTCGGCGGCCTGCTGGGCAACCAGGTCGGCTCAGGCACGGGCAAGACCGTCGCTA
>CAZYTN010000316.1:0-2952 GCA_964650115.1 uncultured Sulfuritalea sp. | reverse complement strand
TCGCTGGCGCTGACCTTCGTGCTGGCGCTGGCCTTCATCTACCTGGTGCTGGCCGGGCAGTTCGAAAGCTTCCGCGATCCTTTCATCATCATGCTGACCGTGCCCCTGTCGATGACCGGCGCCCTGCTGGCCTTGTGGGCGAGCGGCGGCACGCTCAACGTATATAGCCAGATCGGCCTGGTGACGCTGGTCGGACTGATCACCAAGCACGGCATCCTGATCGTCGAATTCGCCAACCAGTTGCGCGCCCAGGGCCGCGAACGGGTGCCGGCCGTGATCGAATCGGCGGTGCTGCGCCTGCGGCCGATCCTGATGACCACCGGCGCCATGGTGCTCGGCGCCGTGCCGCTGGCCTTTGCCAGCGGCGCCGGCGCCGAATCGCGCCAGCAGATCGGCTGGGTCATCGTCGGCGGCCTGCTGCTCGGCACCTTCTTCACGCTGTTCGTGGTGCCGACCGTGTATTCCTATCTCTCCGGCAGGCATGTCGTGGAGGACGCCAGCGGCGCGGTGGCCGTTGCCGGGGAGTGAACTCAGGCGCTTGCGAGGGCAAGCAGGGGAGCAAAACGGCGGCTTGGGTGCACGGATCTGCATGCGAAAGAACGCGAAAGCCGAAGCAGTGACAGCCCTTGCCTCCGTCCAAAGACGCTATCGTCAGGAACCCGCATGAGTCATCGCCAGGATCAGTGGAGTCGTCAGGGCGGCGAGAGCGGTCGATAGGACCAGGCTACCGGCCACCGGCCCTTCGAGGGCCTTGAACTGGCGTGACATCAGGTAGACATTCGCACCCACCCCGATCGAGGCGAGCAGAACGACGACCTCGGTTTCCATCGGCGGCAAGCCAAGGATGCGGGCGAGTATCCAGACCACCAGAGGCTGCAACAGGATCTTTATTGCGGTGATTGCCACGCTGATACGCAGGCCGTCGCGCAAGCCGTACTCGGCCAGCCCCATGCCGAGCGCGGCCAGAGTCATGGGCGCCGCGACCTGCCCGAGCAGCGCGAGGGGCACATCGATCGGACCGGGTATGGAGAATCCGGCCAGTCCGAACAAGGCGCCGGAAAGTATCGCAGCCACGATCGGATTTGCCAGGACGGCAATCAGGGTCCTGGCCCCGCCATGCAGCGACAGGCTGCCATGCCTGGCCCATTCGACGGAAGCGGTCACAAGGGTCCACAGGATCAGCGCATTGAAGACCAGAACCAGCGCCACGGAAGGCAAGGCCGCGTCGCCCAGGACCATCTTGGCCAACGGCAGGCCCAGCATGACGTTGTTGGAGAAAACGCCCCCCAGAGCGAAAATGGATTGCCCCACGCCGTCCAGTCCGAATGCCTTCCACGCGACGATTCGGCCGACCACGAAAACAATCAGGCAACTCCCGAAAAAGGCCAACAACAAGCGCGCGTCGACGGCAGGCAATTTTGAGAAGTTGCTCATCAAGCGAAACAGCATCGCCGGCAGCGCGATTGAAAATACGAACCAGGACAGGCGTTTCGACCACCACCCGGGCAATCGAGTAAAGCGCATGAGCGCGTACCCGGCGAACACGAGCGCAAAGAGCGGAAAAGCCAGGACGAGGTTGTTGAGAAACGTATTCATGAAATTACCTATCCGGCGAAACTGGATCGAGGCCGGGGCGCGTCCAGGCGATGATCGCCTCCTGGAGGCGCGACCGCCCGGACTATATAGCGCCAACCTTATCTCGGCAATCGACCAGTCCGACGTTCCCGGCCCGGGATGCGCCTGGTCTATGGACTTCAGGCTCGAAGCGTCGGGAGCTAACGCGAGTGGCCGCTCTCGCTCAATCGCTGAGTAATCGACCGACCGACTTCCTCCCACTTTGGATGACCCTGCTTGGCACGAGTCGCCGTCCCGCCAGCGCCGACTTTCCTGTCACGGCCCCACGGTTGCACAAGCGCCGCTCAAGCCAGAAGATTCATTGCAGCCGGAAGCTCACCGGAAACAGGGTCTGACGTGGGTTGCCGGGCAGGGCGCCGATATTGCGCGCGGCATCGAGCGCGGCCTGGTCGAGCAGGGCATGGCCCGAACTGCGGGCGACGGCGGCGGAAACAAGCTGGCCGCTTTCCGTCAGGGACAGCAGCAGGATCACTTCGCCTTCCAGCCCCATGGCCACGGCCTGCGGCGGATAGAACAGGTGTTTCGACAGCGCGGCTTGCGCGCGGCGCAGCGAGGCGCCCTGCAAGCTGCGGGGAGGGGCTGCGGGCTGTTCGGGAATGGCGTCGGTACTGCTTGCTTCGGTGCTGACGGCTTCGGCGATCGCGTCCGGCGCGGGGGCCGGAAGCAGTCGCGCTTCGATGCTGGGCGCGGGCAACGGTGGCTGCGTTGCCGCGAGCCAGACCGGGGCGATGATCAGGAGGGCATGCAGGGCGAGGCTGACCAGCAGGGCGAAGTGGAGCGGCATTGGAAGGATTGTAGGGGCTTTGGCAGCGTTCCGACCCGCTGTCCCGCCAGTGGACGCCTGTCCGTCACATCGAGGCCTGGGGTGCCGAGTGCCGGCCGTCGCGCCGAAGACGGCCGACGTATACTTCGGCCCATGAAAATTTCCGTCTTTCTGTTCGGCCTGTTTCTGGCCGCCGGCCCCGTGCAGGCGCAGACCCTGCCAGACGCCGCCAGGTTTTCCATTGTCATCGAGAGCGGCGATCTGGAACTCGCGCGCGAGTGGCTGGATGCCGGCCTGCCACCGGATTTCGAGGGCAAGGTGATCGGCACCGGTGTCATGATCGGCGCCTGGGAAGGCAACATTCCGATGATGGAACTGTTCGTCGCGCGCGGCGCCGACATCAACAAGGTCAACTCGCATGGCGAGCAGGCGCTGCTGCATGCCGCCTGGAAGGGCCGCCTGGAAGCAGTGCGCTGGCTGGTGGAAAACGGCGCGCGCCTGAATCGGCAGGGCAAGGAATGGGCCGCCTTGCACTATGCGGCGTTTGGCGGCCA
>CAZYTN010000315.1:0-2953 GCA_964650115.1 uncultured Sulfuritalea sp. | reverse complement strand
CGGCACAGGCGGCTCATGGCACGCGACACCGTCTCTTCGGTGAGATTGGTGATCGCCGCCATGTCGCGCAGCTCGGGAATGGTGATTTCCTTGTGGCCTTCGTCGCGATACTGCGCCAACAGCAGGCACAACTGGCGCACGCGTTCGAATGCCGCGCCGGCGCGCAGTGCCAGCGCGTCGGCGGCACGGCGCTCGGCGGCGGCAAGCGTCTGCAGCAGGCTCTCGCCGGAAAGCGTCTTTTCGGCGGCGAGCCAGGGTTCCAGTTCGCAGTCGCCGATGGCGCAGGCCGCGAAGCTGTATTTGCCGAACAACAGGGTTTCGGCGCCGATGACATCGCCGCGCAAGGCCAGACCGGCGTAATGGCTGCCCTCGGCGGTGACGCGGTCAAGACGCACCGCGCCGCTTTTGACGCGCCAGGCGATGCCTTCGCTGCCGGCGGCGTGGATGCGCTCGCCGATTGAGATTTTGCGTATTTGCACGGTCGGCAGCGTGCTCGCCGCTGCCGGTGTTGCCATGGTTGTCTGCATGATCCTGCTCCTCGTTCGTCGTCGATGCGCCCGGCCTCGGACGGACGCGACTTTGTCCGCCGCGACTGCGGCGGGATGCGGAGGGTCAGGCTTGGGGTGGTCCGCGCGGCGGCTGCGACAGCCACGCAGTGGCGGCGGGCCAGGGGAAGGAATAGGCAACAAAGATGCTGCGGAAAGTCGGCGCCGGCGGCACGCCGAGTGCGGCGTCGGCCAGCAACAGTGGCGCGCTGGCGGCGCACAGCGTGCAGCAGTCCTGATGGCCGCTGTCGGGCAGCGAAGTCCGGCCGGACTGCAGCGCCACTGCGAGCTTGCTGACGCCCTTGCTGGTACAGATTTCCATCTGCACGCCGCCGCTGGCGGAAACGCGCGGCATGAGGCCGCTGCCGCCCATGGCCTGCAGCGCCATGGCAAACAGCCCTATGGCGAGAAGCCAGGCAGGGGAGTGGCGAAACGACCGGAAGTGGGCGGATCGAAGCATAGGCCGCGTATACTAGTACAGTCCTTGTTCGCGCGGAATTGATCAAACTCAAGTCTGGAGCACCATGCCCTCAGGTACCTTGTTCATCGTCGCGGCGCCGTCCGGCGCCGGCAAGACCACGCTGGTCGGCCGCCTGCTGGCGGACGACCCGCAGGTGCAGCACTCGATTTCCTTCACCACGCGCGCACCGCGCCCCGGCGAACAGAACGGTCGCGAATATCATTTCATCGACGGTCAGCGCTTTCTCGCCATGCGCGAGCGCGGCGAGTTCGCCGAGTGGGCCGAAGTGCATGACAATTTCTACGGCACCTCGCGCCTCTGGCTTGAACAGCGCATGAAGGAAGGCTGCGACATGATGCTGGAAATCGACTGGCAGGGCGCGCAGCAGATGCGGCGGCAGTTTCCCGAGGCCGTTGGCATATTCATCCTGCCGCCGTCGGTCGCCGAACTGGAAAACCGGCTGCGCCGGCGCGGCGCCGATAGTGAAGATGTCATAGCGCGCCGGGTGGCCGGCGCCCTGGGTGAAATGCGTCACGTAGGCGAGTTCGATTTTGTTATAATCAACAATGACTTGGATGTGGCGCTCGGCGAGCTCAAGGCTGCCGTGCGTGCTTCGCGTCTGCGTTTCTCGCGTCAGCGCGCCCGTCACCCCGACGTATTCCGTTTTCTTGATCAGGACTGAACCCCATGGCCCGTGTCACCATCGATGATTGCATCAAGCTCATTCCCAACCGCTTTCAGCTCACCCTGGCGGCCACCTACCGCGCGCGCCAGCTCACGCTGGGCAGCACGCCGCAAGTCGAGGCCGGGCGCGACAAGCCCACCGTCATCGCCTTGCGCGAAATCGCGGCAGGCAAGGTCGGCGTCGAAATCCTGACCCGCAGCCAGCCCTAGATATCATGCGCACGGGGTGAAACGTGACGGCGGCGCTCTTGCCAAACCAGATCCCCCCTGCGGACATTCCCGCCATTGATCCCGGCGTGGTGCCGGGCGCGCTTGACGAACCGCCGCTGATTTCGGCGGACATGCATCCGCCGGTCGATCTCGCCGAAGATCTGGAACGCTTCAACGGCCGGCTCGCCACCTACCTCAAGCCCGAAGAAATCACCCGCGTCGGCGCCGCCTATGTATTTGCGGACGCCGCGCATCGCGGCCAGATGCGCATCAGCGGCGAGCCCTATATCTCGCATCCGCTGGCCGTGGCCGAGACCCTGGCGGGCTGGCATCTCGACACGCACGCCCTGATTGCCGCACTGCTGCACGATGTGATGGAAGACACGGCGATCACCAAGGGCCAGATCGCCGAGCGTTTCGGCCAGGTTGCCGCCGATCTGGTCGATGGCGTATCCAAGCTCGACCGGATCGAACATCAAAGCTTCGAGGAAGCGCAGGCGGAGAATTTCCGCAAGATGTTGCTGGCCATGGCACGCGATGTGCGGGTGATCCTGATCAAGCTCGCCGACCGCCTGCACAACATGCAGACGCTGGACGCCATGCGCTCCGAAAAGCGGCATCGGATTGCGCGCGAGACTCTCGACATCTATGCCCCGCTCGCCAACCGCCTGGGCCTCAACACGCTCTACCGCGAACTGCAGGAACTGGCCTTCCGCCATGCCCACCCGCTGCGCTACCGCGTGCTGGCCAAGGCCGTCAGGGGCGCGCGCGGCAACCGGCGCGAAGTAGTCAGCAAGATCCTCGACGCCATCCGCAAGGCATTGCCGGCCGCCGGCATCGATGCCGACGTCAAGGGTCGCGAAAAGCATCTCTACGGCATCTATCGCAAGATGCGCGACAAGCACCTCTCGTTTTCCCAGGTGCTGGACATTTACGGTTTTCGCATCGTGGTCAAGGATCGCCCCACCTGCTACCTCGCGCTGGGCGCGCTGCATGCGCTGTACCAGCCGGTGCCGGGCAAGTTCAAGGACTACATCGCGATCCCCAAGGCCAA
>CAZYTN010000314.1:0-2957 GCA_964650115.1 uncultured Sulfuritalea sp. | reverse complement strand
TTGCCGACGAAGGCGATATTCACCTTGTGCTGCGGATCCTCCAGCGCGTCGACCAGCTTCTTCCACACCGAAAGATCGGCGGCGCGGGCCAGAATGCCCAGCTTATGGCAGACAATCTCATCGATCATCTGGTCGTGCAGCATACCGGGTATCTTGTAGATGCTGTCGGCATCGAGCGCGGATATCACCGCCTCCGGCTGGACGTTGGTGAACAGCGCGATCTTGCGCCTCTCTTCCTCGGGAATCGCGCGGTCGGCGCGACAGAGCAGGATATCGGGCTGGATACCGATCTCGCGCAGTTCCTTGACCGAGTGCTGGGTCGGCTTGGTCTTGAGTTCGCCGGCGGTGGGTATCCATGGCACCAGAGTCAGGTGGATGTAGCAGGCGTTCTGCCGACCCTCCTGGATGCCCATCTGGCGAATGGCTTCGAGGAAGGGCAGCGACTCGATGTCGCCCACCGTGCCGCCCACTTCGACGATCGCCACGTCGGCACCCTCGGCGCCGCGCTTGATGAAAAGCTTGATTTCGTCGGTGATGTGCGGGATGACCTGAACGGTCTTGCCCAGATACTCGCCACGGCGCTCCTTCTTGATCACCGACTCGTAGATCTGGCCGGTGGTGAAGTTGTTGCGCTTGCCCATCTTGGCGCTGGTGAAGCGCTCGTAATGACCAAGGTCGAGGTCGGTCTCGGCGCCGTCCTCGGTGACGAACACCTCGCCGTGCTGAAACGGCGACATGGTACCGGGGTCAACATTGATATAGGGGTCGAGCTTGAGGTGGGTAACCTTGATGCCGCGCGATTCGAGGATCGCCCCGAGGCTGGCGGCGGCGATGCCTTTGCCCAGACTGGACACGACACCACCCGTAACGAAAACGTATTTGGCCATGGAAATGCTGCTGCGGGAAATTTCAATGATAGCGGAAATTTCCCGCCCGGTAGAAGCTCCGCGCCAGACGGGCGATTCGGCGCTGTCAGTAGGGAATCAGCGACCCGCTGCCTTGCCGCTTGTGTCGCGTTTGCTCAAGCGATCGACCAGCGCGCCGAGGTTCCCCAGCGACATCAGGTGCGCGTAGATCACCGCCAGACCGCCACTCACAAACAGTTCCTGCACCGTATCGCGGTCCAGGGCGCGCAATTTCGCCTCATCCACCACGCTCAGGCCATTCAGGCGGAACTGGGTGCCATCATTGAGTTGCGCCACCGAATCGGCCTGTCGCAGCAGCCCCAACTCCTGCAAGCGGCGCCCCAGCAGTTCGGTCGTCGCGGCCGCCTGATGAAATTCCGCGAGGAACTTCATCGCATGTTCCAGTTGCGGAGTCGGTTTGCCTTCCAGGAACAGGGGCTCGCCTTCGTTGGCATCAAAGCACTGCGACGCCTCGTCGATGCACACCAGCAATTCACCCTGGGCGCCCTTGCCCGGCACGAAGGGATAGCGTCGCACGAAGGCAGGAACATAGCGGGCATCCCATGCGCCATCCTTGCCTATGTAAAGATTCTCGGCTTCACGCAGGCCCAGCAGCGCTGCCGCCACGGGGCCGGCCTCGCCGCGGGCAAAAACAATCGGATACTCGCGCGCGCATTCGAAAAACTCGCTGGAAAGGAGCGGCACCGAATTGGTCCTGGCGGCATAAGCGAAACTGCTTGCGGGACGCACCCTCAGCCTGGCATGGGTCTGGTCGTTGAGCGCCACGACCCGCTCGTAGAAAATCATCTCTGACATCGCAGTGGTATTGATTATGAAAACGTGAGGCTATCACATCGTGCCGCGGGCGAGATTTTCCACAGCGAAGGCGGGTGTAGCAGATGTGCGCAGCGCGTATAATTCGCGCCTTTCGCTCCCCGCGCAGGAACAGTCATGGAAGCCGAACGCATCAATGCCGTCGCCAACCGTATCGCCGACCTTTCCGGTCGTGGCGAGCAACTGCGGAGGTATCTTTGACTACGCTGGAAAAGCGGAAAAGCTGGCCGAACTGACTCAGGTTCTGGAAGATCCGAAGCTCTGGGATGACGCCGAACGCGCCCAGACCCTCGGGCGCGAAAAGAAATCCCTCGAAGCCGTTGTCGGCACGCTCTCCGGTGTCGGTTCGCGCCTGGCCGAGGCTCGCGACCTGTTCGAACTCGCCCGCGAAGAAGACGACGAAGAGACCATGGCTGCAGTGGAGGGCGATCTCTCCGCGGCGGAAGCGCTGATCGCCGATCTCGAGTTCCGCCGCATGTTCAACAATCCGGCCGACCCGAACAACTGCTTCATCGACATCCAGGCCGGCGCCGGCGGCACCGAGGCTTGCGACTGGGCCTCGATGTTGCTGCGCCAGTACCTCAAATACTGCGAGCGCAAGGGCTTCAAGACCGAACTGCTGGAGCAGACCGACGGCGACGTGGCCGGCATTCGCAGCGCCTCGATCAAGGTCGAAGGCGACTACGCCTACGGCTTCCTGCGCACCGAAACCGGAGTGCATCGGCTGGTGCGCAAGTCGCCCTTCGATTCCTCCGGCGGCCGCCACACCAGCTTTGCCAGCCTCTATGTGTATCCCGAGATCGACGATTCGATCGAGGTCGAGATCAATCCCGCCGACCTGCGTACCGATACCTTCCGCGCTTCCGGTGCCGGCGGCCAGCACATCAACAAGACCGACTCGGCGATCCGCATCACCCACGTCCCGACCGGCATCGTCGTGCAGTGCCAGAGCGACCGCTCGCAGCACCGCAACCGCGCCGAGGCGATGGCCATGCTGAAGTCGCGCCTCTACGAACTCGAACTGCGCAAGCGCCAGGCCGAGGCCGACAAGCTCGAAGCCGGCAAGACCGACGTCGGCTGGGGCCACCAGATTCGCAGCTACGTGCTGGACAACTCGCGTATCAAGGATCTGCGCACCAACGTCGAAATCTCCGCGACGCAGAAGGTGCTCGACGGCGACCTCGACCAGTTCATCGAAGCCAGCCTGAAGCAGGGCGT
>CAZYTN010000313.1:0-2959 GCA_964650115.1 uncultured Sulfuritalea sp. | reverse complement strand
TCCTTCTCGTCAAGACTTCGTCCTTGGGCGATGTCATCCACAATTTGCCCGTCGTGACGGACTTGCGCGCGCATTTCCCCGACGCGGCTATCGACTGGGTGGTGGAAGAGGGATTCGCCGACATCGCCCGACTGCACCCCGGCGTGCGGCGGGTGATTCAGGTGGCGCTGCGCCGCTGGCGCAAGTCGCTGCTCAGTCCGGCGGCCTGGCAGGAAATGTGCAGCTTTCGCAGCGCAGTCCGGGAGCAAGCCTACGATCTGGTGATCGACACGCAAGGCCTGCTGAAGAGTGCGCTGATCGCCTGCATGGCGCGCGGCAAGCGCTGCGGCTACGCAGCGACGGCGGCACGCGAACCGCTTGCGGCGCGCTTTTACGATGCGAGCTTCGATGTACCGAAAGAACTTCACGCCGTTCTGCGCAACCGCCGCCTGGCGGCGCTCGCCGCCGGCTATGCGGCCGCGCCGGCCCTGGACTATGGCATCGCCGTATCACCAGCGCCGACTATCGCGGGACCTGCTGCGGTGCTGCTCACCGCCACCTCGCGCGACGACAAGCTGTGGCCGCAGAAAAGCTGGATCAAGCTCGGCTGCGCCTTGCACGCGCGCGGCATGACGTGCCTGCTGCCCGCAGGCAGCGCGGCCGAGCGCGAGCGCGCCGCACGAATAGTGCTGGCCATTCCCGGCGCCCGCGTTTTACCGCCCATGAGCCTGGCCGACCTCGCCGGACAACTTGCGTCGGCGCATATCGTGATCGGCGTCGATACCGGCCTGGTGCATCTCGCCGCCGCGCTCGGACGGCCTGTTCTGGCGCTGTTCAGCGCATCCGATCCGGCACTGACCGGCGTTCTGGCAAGCACGCCGGCCATGAATCTGGGTGCGCGCGGCCAGCCGCCCGGTGTCGATGATGTGCTCGCGGCGGCGATGCCACTGCTCTGATGGCACGCTTCCTCTATTCTCTCGCCGCACTGGCACTTTTGCCCTGGGCGGTCGTGCACCTGCTCCTGCGCGCCCGCAGGCAACCCGAGTATCTGCGGCACTGGTCGCAACGTTTTGGATTTTTCCCCGCAGCGGATGGGCAGGATCCGGCTCGCCCGACGATCTGGCTGCATGCCGTATCGGTCGGCGAGACGCGCGCCGCACAGCCTCTGGTTGCGGTCTTGCGCAAACGCTATCCCGCTCACCGTATCTTGTTCACGCACATGACGCCCACCGGACGCGCCACATCGGAGGCGCTGTTCGGCGACAGCGTGGAGCGCATCTATCTGCCCTACGACACGCCCTGGGCGATGCGGGGTTTCCTGCGCCATTACCGGCCGGAGTTCGGCCTGATCATGGAAACCGAGTTGTGGCCGAACCTGATTGCGGCCTGCCGCAAGGCGCAGGTGCCGCTGTCGCTGGTCAACGCCCGCCTCTCGGAGCGCTCGGCGCAACGCTACGCGACCTTCCCCGCGCTGACGCGTGAGGCGCTGCAAGGCCTGGTGGCCATCGGCGCGCAGTCGGCCGGTGATGCGGCGCGCCTGGCAGCGCTGGGCGCACAGGGCATCACCGTCACCGGCAACATCAAATTCGACATCGAGGCGCCGACGGAGCAGCTCGAACTTGGCCGCGAGCTTCGCGCACGCTGCGGCGACCGGCCCGTATGGCTGGCTGCCAGCACGCGCGAAGGCGAGGAAGCGCTGATCCTGGCGGCATGGCAAAAAGCCATGCAGGAAGTTATGCAAAACGGTATCCCCTCGCGGGACGGTGCCGGTACTACGGCGCTGCTGGTCATCGTTCCGCGCCATCCGCAGCGTTTCGATGCAGTGGCGAAACTCGCAGCCGAACACGGCTTTGCCTTACAGCGGCGCAGCGGCAATGCCGCAATTGAAGCGACGACCGAAGTGCTGCTCGGCGACAGCATGGGCGAGCTGTTTGCCTTCTATGCAGCCGCCGATGTCGCCTTCATCGGCGGCAGCCTGCTCGATTTCGGCAGCCAGAACCTGATCGAAGCGGCAGCCTGCGGCACGCCTATTCTGATCGGCCCTTCAACGCGGAATTTTGCCGAGGCCGCACGGGAAGCCATTGCCTGCGGTGCGGCGCTGGCAATCCGCGACGCGGATGACCTGGTGGCCCGGGCCACTGCCCTGCTGTCAAATACCGAATGCCGGCAACGAATGGGGGAAGCCGGGCGCGCTTTCGCCGGGCGTCATCGCGGCGCAACGACCCGCACGCTGGAATTGATCAGTCCAGCAGTGCGTTGATGGAAGCGACATCGTCTTCGCCCAGGCTGCCGGCGGCAGCCTTGAGCCTGAGCAGCGCGATCAACGTGTCTATCCGGGCCTTTGCCAGCTTCTGGCGGGTATCAAAAAGCTGGCTCTGGGCGTTCAATACGTCGATGTTGATGCGCACGCCGACTTCATAGCCGAGCTTGTTCGAATCCAGCGCCGACTGCGAGGAAATCAGGGCCGCTTCATAGGCCCTGACTTGTGCCAGGCCTGCGTTTACACCCAGATAGCCCTGACGCGCATTCAACGCCGCCGTGCGGCGGGCATTATCAAGGTCGGCAGCTGCCTTTTCCTTCAGGGCAACGGCTTCTCGCGTCCTGGATGAGGTGGCACCACCGGCGAAGATCGGGATCGACAGTTGCAAGCCAATGGTGTTCGTATTGGTGTCGCTGCCGAACCCGCTGCCGATTCCGGCGCCGGTCACCGTGGTGTTGGTGGTCGAACTGCGGCCCTGCGTCGCCACCAGATCCAGAGTCGGATAATGGCCGGCGCGCTGTTTTTCGATTTCGCGCGTGGCAATCTCGTACTGGGCCTGGAAGATCTGCACATTGGCGCTGCCCGATTCGGCCATCTCGGCCCACTTTTCGATGTCGGCCGGCTGCGGGCTTGCCAGGCGCACTCCGGACTTGACAGTCTTCAGGCCTTCCGGCTCCTTGCCGATCACCGTGCGCAATACCTGGCGTTTGACGTCCAGGT
>CAZYTN010000312.1:1740-2961 GCA_964650115.1 uncultured Sulfuritalea sp. | reverse complement strand
GAAGGTGAAGCCGCGCATGGCGACGCCGTTGGACGAGTTGGCGTGGGCGGCGATGGCCAGTCCCCCGGCCTCGTCGATCAGGCGATAGGCCGTGAGCACGTCGGAGGTCGCGCCGACCGTGACCGAACCGGCGTCGAGTTGATCGGGCGGGACGTTGAGCGTGAGCAGGATGTGTTCGATTTCGCGGACGGTGGTGTCGGGCGGAAACAGGCCGAGGAGGTGGAAGCCGAAGGTGGCGGTGAACTCGAAGCCGGGGAGCAGCAGGATTTTGTCGAGCAGGCGGCGGTACTCGGCCAGCCGTTTCTTCTCTTCGGGCAGGAGCCGGCCTTTGCGCTCCAGCAGTTCCAGGTCGTCGATCTCCTCGCGCAGGGCGCGGTAGCCGGCGACGGTGTTGTGATCGGTGAAGGCCAGGAGGTCGAGGCCGCGGACTTCGGCGCGTTGGAGGATGTCGAGATAGGTGACGCCGGACTCCTGGTAATCGCTGGAGGCCGGGGTGTGCAGGTGCAGGTCCATGCGCCGCCAGTTCACCGGGGCGCGTTTTGGTTTTCGGGGCACTATGTTTCTAATACCTTTTTGAGTGTGCTCGCCAGTTGGTCTGGCGGGTAGGGTTTGAGGATGAAGGCGTTGCAACCGGCCTGCTGGCACTCGTACGCCACGTCGAGGCCGGACGACATGACGATGCGCAGGTTGGCGAGTTCGGCATCGGCGCGGATTTGCTTGAGCAGGTCGAGGCCGTCGGCGTCGGCCAGATGAACGTCCATCAGCACCACGTCGGGCTTTTCGGCGCGGGCCATGTCGAGCACGACGGAGCCGCGGCCCGCCTGCGTGACGGCAAAGCCGTCCAGCTCCAGCAAGGTCTTGAGCAAGCCGGACATGGTGCGGTCGTCGTCGACGATCATTACTTTGGACATGGGAGTCTCGCTATCGATCAGCGCCGGGCCGCCTTGCGCGCGATACGCTTCGCGCGTGCGGCCGGCGCGCGGTGGCCGTTGCCGCTGCCGGCTTTGCGGGCCGGCGATTTGCCGTCCGACGGCGGCGAGGCCGGCGCCAGCGCTTCGGCAATCACCTGATCCACCCGGTCGGCGAAGACGAAATGGATCTGCTGGCGGATTTCGTCCGGCACATCGTCGAGGTCTTTCTCGTTGCGCTTCGGCAGGATGATGGTCTTGAGTCCGGCGCGGTGAGCGGCCAGCACTTTCTCTTTCACGCCGCCGATGGGCA
>CAZYTN010000312.1:0-1730 GCA_964650115.1 uncultured Sulfuritalea sp. | reverse complement strand
GCTCCGCACCGGCCGGCCGGAGATGAGCGAGGCCAGCGCGGTCGCCATCGTCACGCCCGCCGACGGGCCGTCCTTCGGCACCGAACCGGCCGGGATGTGCAGGTGGAAGTCGTGCTTGTCGAAGAAGTTCTCCGGCAGGTTGAGTTCCCTGGCCTTCGAGCGCACGTAGGAGAGCGCGGCGCGGGCCGACTCCTGCATCACGTCGCCGAGTTGGCCGGTGAGTTGGAAGCCGCGGCTGCCGGGCATCTGCGTGGCCTCGATGAACATGATGTCGCCGCCCACCGGCGTCCAGGCCAGCGCGGTCGCCACGCCGGGCAGACTGGTGCGCTCCTCGACTTCCTCGGTGTAATAATACTCCGGCTTGCCGAGGAACTCGCCGACGTTATCGGCATCCACGGCCGTCGTCTCGGTTCGGCCCTCAGCCACCTTCGTGACAATTTTGCGGCAGACCGAGCCGATCTCGCGCTCGAGATTCCGCACGCCGGCCTCGCGGGTATGGTTCCGCATGATCGCCAGTATCCCGGCGTCGGTGAACGAGACTTCTTCGGGCCGCAGGCCGTTCTCTTTGATCTGGCGGGGAATGAGATAGCCTTTGGCGATCGCCAGTTTCTCGCGCTCCGTGTAGCCGGAGAGTTGCAGAATCTCCATCCGGTCGCGCAGCGGGCCGGGGATCGGCTCGAGTTGGTTGGCGGTGGTGATGAACATCACCTGCGACAGGTCGAAAGGCACGTCGAGGTAGTGATCGCGGAACTCGCGGTTTTGCTCCGGGTCGAGCACTTCGAGCAGGGCGCTGGCCGGGTCGCCGCGGAAGTCCATGCCGAGCTTGTCGACCTCGTCGAGCATGAAGACCGGGTTGCGCGATTCGACGCGGCGCAGGGCCTGCATGACCCGGCCCGGCAGCGCGCCGATGTACGTCCGACGGTGGCCGCGAATCTCGGCCTCGTCACGCACGCCGCCCAACGACTGGCGGATGAACTTGCGGCCCATGGCGCGGGCGATGGACTGGCCGAGCGAGGTCTTGCCCACGCCCGGCGGCCCGACGAAGCACAGGATCACGCCCTCGCGCTCGCGCCGGATATGGTCCACAGATTTAGCAGTTTGATCAGATTGTTCCTTCCCCCCCTCTGCTAAATCTGATAAATCAGCGGACTTTCTCTCCAGCCGGAGTTTGCGGACGGCCAGGAATTCGAGGATGCGCTCTTTGATGTCCTTGAGGCCGTAGTGGTCTTCGTCCAGCACGGTGCGGGCGTGCTTCACGTCGAGGTTGTCGTCGGTCGCCTTCGCCCAGGGCAGGGTGGTGAGCCAGTCGAGGTAGGTGCGGATGACGCCGTATTCTGCGGCGGCGGTGGGGAGTTTCGCCAGCCGCTCGAGCTCGCGCTTGGCCTCCTTGTGCGCCTCTTCCGGCATTTTGGCTTCGTCGATTTTCTTGCGGAGCTCCTCGACCTCGACGGCCTGCTCGTCGCCCTCGCCCAGTTCCTTCTGGATGGCCTTCATCTGCTCGCGCAGGAAGTAATCGCGCTGCATCTTTTCCATCTCGCCCTGAGCGTCCTGCTGAATCTTCCGGCCCAGTTCCAGCACTTCCAGTTCTTTGGCGAGCAGCGTCATCAACTTCTTGAGTTTCTCGGCGACCGAATCGATCTCGAGCAGTTCCTGCGCGTCGGCCAGCGTGATGCGCATGCAGGTGGCGATAGCGTCGACCAACTGGCGCGGGCCTTCGACATTGAGCGCGG
>CAZYTN010000311.1:0-2963 GCA_964650115.1 uncultured Sulfuritalea sp. | reverse complement strand
TGGCGCGCTGGACCAGGACGCCTATGCCCGCGGCAACTCCGTGTACTTCCCGAGGCGCGTGATTCCGATGCTGCCGGAAAAGATCTCCAATGGCTTGTGCTCGCTCAATCCGCAGGTGGAACGGCTGTGCATGGTGTGCGACATGGCTATCAACGCCACGGGCGCGATCAGCCGTTATCGCTTTTATCCGGCGGTGATGTTCTCGCACGCGCGGCTGACGTATACCGAGGTTGCCGCCGCGCTGTATGAAAAGGAGGGTCCCGCACGCGAACGACTGGCGGCCGTGTTGCCGCATCTGGAGGCACTGGACACGCTGTATCGGCAACTGGCGAAGGAACGCGTCAAGCGCGGCGCGATTGATTTCGAGACTGTCGAAACGCGCATGGTTTTCGATGACCACGGCAAGATCGACCGCATCGAGCCTTACGAGCGCAACGAGGCGCACAAACTGATCGAGGAGTGCATGCTGGCGGCGAACGTCTGTGCCTCGGAGTTTCTGCGCGAGCGCGAGCATCCGTCGCTCTATCGCATACATGAAGGGCCGACGCCGGAACGTCTGACCAAGCTGCGCGATTTTCTCGGTACCTTCGGTTTTCAGTTGGGTGGCGGCGACGCGCCCAAGGCGCAGGACTACGCGAAACTGCTGGAAAAGATCGGCCAGCGCCCCGACCGGCAACTGCTGCAGACCGTGATGCTGAGATCATTGCGGCAGGCCATTTACAGCCCCGACAATGTCGGCCACTTCGGCCTGGCCTACGAGAGCTATACGCACTTCACCTCGCCGATCCGCCGCTACCCCGATCTGCTGGTGCATCGCGCCATAAAGTCGGCTCTGGCGGCACGGCGCTACGAGCCCGGCAACTGGGAGGAAATCGGCCTGCACTGCTCGATGACCGAGCGCCGCGCCGACGATGCCACGCGCGATGTCGAGGCCTGGCTCAAGTGTTTCTACATGAAGGACCGCGTCGGCGAGATATTCGAGGGCAGTATTTCCTCGGTAGTGCCCTTCGGCATCTTCGTCGCGCTGGACGGCGTGTTTGTTGAAGGTTTGGTGCATGTTTCCGAACTCGGCCAGGACTATTTCCATTTCGACGAAAAGTCGCATGCCATGGTCGGTGAGCGCAGCGGCAGACGTTTCCGGCTGTCCGATCGGGTGCGCGTGCAACTGACCCGAGTCGATATGGAGGCGAACAAGATTGATTTTCGCCTTGCAGATGTGGAACCAGTACGCGGCAAGGCAAGGCATTGACATGGAGTCTGCCCGGCGCGCAGACTTCCTTTAATCTTGAAAGGCGATCTTCATGTACTCTGGAATTTTTGATCTTCCCTGGTGGGGCTACGTACTTGTCACCGTGGTACTGACCCACGTCACGATCGCCGCAGTCACGATTTTCCTGCACCGCCATCAGGCGCATCGCGCACTGGAACTGGGCTCCGTGCCAAGTCATTTTTTCCGCTTGTGGCTCTGGCTGACGACCGGCATGGTTACCGGGGAATGGGCGGCGATACACCGCAAACACCACGCCAAGTGCGAGACGCCGGAGGATCCGCACAGCCCGCAGGTGGTCGGCCTCAATCGCGTGCTGTGGACCGGCGTGTTCCTTTACGTGAAGGAGTCACGCAACGCGGAGACCATCGCGCGCTATGGGCACGGCACGCCCGACGACTGGCTGGAACGGAAAATCTATTCGCCGCAGCACAAGCTGGGCATCATTGTCATGCTGGGCATCGATGTCGCACTGTTCGGCATCTGGCCGGGGCTGCTGATCTGGGGTGTGCAAATGATCTGGATCCCCTTCTGGGCAGCTGGCGTGGTCAATGGCATAGGCCATTTCTGGGGTTACCGGAATTTCGCCTGTGCGGACGCATCGACCAACTTCTTTCCGCTGGGTATCCTGATAGGCGGAGAGGAGTTGCACAACAACCATCACGCCTTCGCCACCTCGGCCAAGCTGTCGAACAAATGGTACGAGTTTGACATCGGCTGGCTGTATATCCGTCTGATGGAGATGCTGGGTCTGGCCCGCGTGAAGAAAGTGGCCCCGATTCCCCGCCTTGGCGCGCTGCGCCCCGCCATCGATCTGGACATGCTGCAGGCCGTGGTGACGCATCGCTACGACGTTCTGGCCAGATACCTCAAGACCCTGCGCCAGCTCGCCGCCGAGGAATTCGAGCAGTTGCGAATCGATGCGCGTGAGGGTCGCAACATGAAGCGTCTGCTGGGAGAGGACAGTGCCGCCTTGCCGGCCCCGCAGAAAGAGCGTCTGACGGCGTTGCTTGACAGAAGCGAGCGCTTGGCCCAGGTGTATGCCATGCGTGCCGACCTGGAGGCGCTGTGGGCTCGTTCCTCGGCCTCGCACGACCAGTTGGTGAAGCAACTGCAGGACTGGGTCGCTCGTGCCGAGCAAAGCGGCATCCGTCAGCTGGAAGAGTTTTCGCAGCGTCTGCGCTGCTATGCCATCTGACGCGGGGCTCTGACAGCCAATAAAAAACCCGCCAGCGGCGGGTTCTTTATTGGGAAGCGCTGAATTACTTCAGCTTCACTTCCTTGTAGGCGACATGCTTTCGCGCCTTCGGGTCATATTTCAAAAACTCCAGCTTTTCCGGCGTGGTCTTCTTGTTCTTCGTCGTTGTGTAGAAGTGCCCCGTACCGGCTGTGGATTCCAGCTTGATCTTTTCGCGTCCGCCCTTTGCCATGGTGCTTTCTCCTGATTAGACGCGCTCGCCGCGCTCACGCAGCTCGGCGAGGACAACGTCGATGCCCTTCTTGTCGATGGTGCGCAGACCGGCGTTGGACACGCGCAGACTGACCCAGCGGTTTTCGGTTTCGATCCAGAAGCGGCGGCTGTGCAGATTCGGCAGAAAGCGACGCTTGGTCTTGTTGTTGGCGTGGGATACGTTGTTCCCTACCATCGGGGCCTTGCCCGTCACTTGACATACGCGAGACATGTGGTGCTCCTGAA
>CAZYTN010000310.1:0-2975 GCA_964650115.1 uncultured Sulfuritalea sp. | reverse complement strand
GGAAAGAACTTCGATACGCCCATCGAGCAAGCCGTCGATGATTACCTGATCTGCCTTGACAAGGCCTACCGACAGGCCAGCTACATCACCGTCAATGTCTCTTCGCCCAACACCAAAAACTTGCGCCAGTTGCAGGGCGCCTCGGAACTTGACGCCTTGCTGGCGGCGCTGAAGTCCCGTCAAACCGCACTGGCGGACCAGCATGGCCGGTATGTGCCGCTGGCGCTCAAGATTGCACCGGATCTGGATCCGGGCCAGATCATCAACATCGCTGACGCCCTCAGGCGACACCGAATCGACGCCGTGATCGCGACCAATACCACCTTGAGCCGGGAAGGCGTTGAATCATCGCCGCTTGCCACCGAGGCGGGAGGGCTTTCCGGCAGCCCGTTGTTCGAAAAATCCACTGCCGTGATTCGCAGTCTTGCCCAGGCGCTGGCCGGCGAACTGCCCATCATCGCCGCCGGAGGCATTACCAGCGGAGCGCGAGCACGCGCCAAGATCGATGCCGGCGCCGCCCTGGTGCAGATCTACAGCGGGCTGATTTACCGGGGTCCGCAGCTTGTCGCGGAATGTATTGAAGCCACCAACAACGTGACGTGGCAGTAACATTCACAGTTCCTCTTGCGTAAATACCATTAAAGGCGAGATAATTTGATCTCCACCAATTGTTGCGGCCTACGCGCAGCGTTCCGCGCATCATGACCAGCTATCTCTTCATTGTTCTCGGCGCAGTCCTTGTGAACAACGTCGTCTTCGTGCGCATTCTGGGTCTGTGCCCTTTCATGGGCGTCTCCAAGAAGCTCGAAACCGCGACCGGCATGGGCGCAGCGACCACTTTCGTACTGACCATGGCCTGCGGCGCGAGTTTCGTCATTGACCGCTGGCTGCTGATACCCAATCAACTCGAATACCTGCGCACGCTTTCCTTCATCGTCACCATTGCCGCCATCGTGCAACTGACTGAACTGGTTATCCAGAAGACCAGTCCGTTGCTGCATCAAGTGCTCGGCATCTACCTGCCGCTGATCACGACCAACTGCGCCGTGCTCGGCATCCCGCTGCTCAACGTCAGCCTGCGCCACAACTTTCTCGAGTCGCTGCTGTTCGGATTCGGCAGCGCAATGGGATTTACGCTGGCTCTGGTGCTTTTCGGCGGCATTCGCGAACGGCTTGAGGCGGCGGACGTTCCGGTGCACTTCCGCGGCACGGCCATCGCGATGATCACCGCCGGCCTGATGAGCCTGGCCTTCATGGGCTTTGCCGGCCTGGATAAATACAAGTAGCCATGCTCGAAGCGCTTCTGGTCATGGCGCTGGGCGCCGTCGTGCTCGGTGCCGCACTCGGCTATGCCGCTGTGCGTTTCCGCGTCGAAGGCGATCCGCTGGTGGAAAAGATCGACGCCATTTTGCCGCAGACGCAGTGCGGACAGTGCGGTTTTCCCGGCTGCAAGCCCTACGCCCAGGCCATCGCCAAGGGCGAGGCGGAGATCAACCAGTGCCCGCCCGGCGGTGACGAAGGCATACACAAGCTGGCCGATCTGCTCGGCCGCGAATACAAGCCTCTTTCCGCCGAGCACGGGATCGAAAAGCCCAAATCGGTCGCCGTGATCGACGAGCAGGCCTGCATCGGGTGCACGCTGTGCATACAGGCCTGCCCGGTGGACGCCATCGTCGGCGCGGCAAAGCAGATGCATACCGTGGTTGCCGCCCAATGCACGGGTTGCGAACTGTGCATCGCGCCCTGCCCGGTCGATTGCATTCGCATGGAAGCAATTCAGGAAACCGTGGATACCTGGAAGTGGAAGTATCCCGTGATACCCATCCGGCAGGCCGCATGATCGCCAAGCTGTTCAACTTCAAGGGAGGAGTCAAGCCCGCCTCCCACAAGGACGAATCGGCGGCCGCGCCGATCCGCACGGCGCCGCTACCCTCGCGCCTGATCATCCCCCTGCGCCAGAGCGCCCGCGCCATGGCGCGCTGCCTGGTGCAGCCGGGGCAGGTCGTGCTCAAAGGCGAGGTCATCGCCGCTGCCGAAGGTCCGATGTGCACCGCCGTGCATGCGCCCACCTCCGGCACCGTGCGCGCCATCGAACCGCAGCCGGTACCGCATCCGTCGGGCCTGCCGGCACCGAGCATCGTCATCGATCCCGACGGGCAGGACCGCTGGATCGAACGAAAGCCCTTCGACTACCGCGCCGCAAACGCCCAGCGGGCGCGCGACTACCTGCGCGACAGCGGCGTCGTCGGCCTCGGCGGCGCCGGCTTTCCAAGCCACGTCAAGCTGGGACCGGGCGAGAAGGGGATCGAGACCCTGATCCTCAACGGCGCCGAATGCGAGCCCTGGATCACCTGCGACGACCGCCTGATGTGCGAGCGCGCCGACATGATCCTGGCCGGCGCGGCGATGATGCGCCACATCACCGGCGCGCGACGGATCCTGGTCGGTATCGAGGACAACAAGCCGCAGGCGGTCGGAGCCATGCGGGACGCCGCACAACGCCTCGGCGACGCCGCCATTGAGGTGATTGCGGTTCCGACCCGCTATCCCGCCGGTGGCGAGAAGCAGCTGATCCGGGTACTGACCGGCATCGAGATTCCCTACGGCAAGCTCGGCACCCATTTCGGCGTGCAGTGCTTCAACGTCGGCTCGGCGCACGCCATCTTCCGCGCCATCGCCCATGGCGAGCCGCTGATCTCGCGCGTGCTGACGCTCAGCGGCAACATGGCGCATCCGGGCAACTTCGAGGTCCTGATCGGCACGCCGATCCGCGACCTGCTGCCTCTCGCCGAGCCGCGCGCCGACACGGATCGCTACCTGACCGGCGGGCCGATGATGGGCGTCGGCCTGCAGAGCCTCGATACGCCGGTCATCAAGGGCACCAACTGCATCCTTGCCGGCTCGCCCGCGCTGTTCCCGCCGCCGCCGCCGGAAATGCCCTGCATCCGCTGCGGCGAATGCGCCAAGGTCTGCCC
>CAZYTN010000309.1:0-2977 GCA_964650115.1 uncultured Sulfuritalea sp. | reverse complement strand
GTGACGGCCACCGGCGAGAAGGCCGAGGCCGGCTTGGACTGCAGGAAGCCGAAGCCCTTGGCCAGTTCGGCCGGAATCAGGTTGCGCAGGCTGACATCATTTACCAGCATCAGCAGGCGGATCTGCGGCGCACATTGTTCGGGGGTGGCGCCCAGCGGCACGTCGCCGGTCACCACCGCCACCTCGGCCTCGAAATCGATACCCCAGGCTTCGTCGCAGGCCAGTACCGGATCGCAGGGGCCGGCGAAGCTGTCGGAGCCGCCCTGGTACATCAGCGGATCGACATGAAATTCCGGCGGCAGTTCCGCGCCGCGGGCCTTGCGCACCAGTTCGACGTGGTTGATGTAGGCCGAGCCGTCGGCCCACTGGTAGGCGCGCGGCAGGGGGCTGTGGCATTGCCGCGGATCGAAGGGCACGGCGTGGCGCGCCGCGCCGTGATTGAGCGCGTCATAGACGGCTTCCAGGCCCGGCCGCACGGTAGCCCAGTCGTCGAGCGCGCCCTGCAGCGTCCCGGCGATGCCGTCGACAGCCTGGCAGCGGGTCAGATCGCGGCTCACCACCACCAGGGTGCCGTCCCGGCCTCCCGCCTTGAGCGTCGCCAGCTTCACGACCGGCCCCAGTGCTTGTAGCTGCCGTCGTGCATCCAGCGCGCGTGTTGCGGCGCCTTGCGCGTGACTGCCCATTCATTGATCATGTCCCACTTCACCTCGTCGAGCCGTTTCATCATTTCCGGCGTATGCGCATTGACTGCCAGTTCGAGCCGGTGGCCGCTCGGGTCGAAGAAGTAGATCGACTGGAACAGCGCATGGTCGGTCGGGCCGACCACCTCGATGCCATCGGCTTCGAGGCGGGCTTTGGCTGCCATCATCTCCTCCATGCTGCCGACTTCCAGCGCCAGGTGCTGGGTCCAGGTCGGCGTATTCTGATCGCGCCCCATTTCAGGTTTGGTCGGCAGTTCGAAGAAGGCGAGGACGTTGCCGCCGCCGGCGTCGAGGAAGACGTGCATGTAGGGATCGGCTTCCCCGGTCGAGGGCACCGCATCCTCGGCGATGGCCAGGATGAAATCCATGCTCAGGTACTTGCCGTACCATTCGACGGTCTGCTTCGCGTCCTTGCAGCGATAGGCAACATGGTGAATTTTCCTGACGAGACCGGCCATGTTCAGACTCCTTCGCGTGCGACCGTGAGCGCTTCGCGCAGCGTTCCGATGTCGCCGATGTGATTGGCGAGCAGCAGGACCAGGCGCGCATTGAGCAGTTCGGACTGCTCGTCGGACAGATCGCGGTGGGTAGTGATCAGCATCTCATAGAAGTCGTCGCCGGGTGCATAGGTGCTGAAGTAACGCTTGCCGGCTTCGGAAAAATTCGGCTTCAGATTGAGTGTCATCGTCTCTTTCCTTTCAGGCATTGCAAGTGGCGCGCGCGACCGCCGCCTTGACCTTCACTGCATCGAACCTGCGCCAGCGCGCGGCGACATGCTGGTCGGGACGCAGCAGATAGACCGTGCCGGGCTTTGCGTCGTAGCGCTGGGCGGCGATGCCCTTCGCATCCTCGAGCGTAGTGAGGCCGTCGGCCGCCGCGCCCGGCGTGCGCGACACCACCACGGTGCGCAGCGGGATGCCGGCAAAAGTCATGCCTCCGACGGAGCCGGGGGCGGCATCCCTTGCGGACGGCGCAGACGATACGGCGCACACCGCGGCATCGAGCGATTTCAGGTCGTCGACAAAACACATCAGGACAAACTCCTTGCCAACCTTGTCCAGCAGCCAGCCCTCGTTGCCGTTTTCAAGTACCGGCGCATCGTCCATCGGCGCCCCGGGAACCATGCGGCCGGCAAACGCATCGTGCGCGGAATCGGGAGTATTCAAACTCGATGTGACGAGGAAGGCCGGCACCGAGAGTCGCCCGGAATTCACCAGGGCGCGGCCGAAGGCGTGATCCCTTGCCAGGCCGAGAACGGCGTTGCGGAAGGTCCGGCTGACCTTGCTTTTTGGCGTGATGAAATCGGTCGAGCGCGTCGAATTCATCAGGTTCTCGTCGGCGGCAAAAACACGCTCTTCGCTGTAGCTGTCGAGCAGCTTTTCCGGCGCCTTGCCATCGAGCACCAGTTTCAGCTTCCAGCCCAGGTTGTCGGCGTCCTGCAGGCCGGAATTGGCGCCACGCGCGCCGAAGGGCGACACCTGGTGCGCGGCGTCGCCGACAAACAGCACGCGGCCGTGGTTGAAACTGCCCATGCGACGACACTGGAAGGTGTAGACGCTGACCCATTCCAGTTCGAACTCCCGCCCGGGTTTGCCACTTGCGCCATCCAATGCACCGAGCAAGGCCTTGATGCGCGGCAGCACGTTCTCCGGCTTCTTCTCCTGTTCCGGATCGGCGTCCCAGCCGAGCTGGAAGTCGATGCGATAGACGTTGTCGGCCTGCTTGTGCAGCAACACCGACTGCCCCGGATGGAAGGGCGGATCGAACCAGAACCAGCGCTCGGATGGAAACTCGGCCTTCATCACCACGTCGGCGATGAGGAAGCGGTCCATGAAGATCTTGCCTTCGACGTCCAGGCCGAGCATGCGCCGAACCGGGCTGCGCGCGCCGTCGGCGGCGATCAGCCAGTCGGCTTCCATGGTGTAGAGGCCGTCCGCGGTCTCCATCGTGAGCAGCACGGTCTTGCCACTCTGCGCCACCGATACCACCTTGTTCTTCCAGCGCAGGTCGATACCCGGCCGCGAAGCGGCGCGCGCCGCCAGGTATTCTTCGAGATAGTACTGCTGCAAGTTAACCATGCCCGGCCGATGATGATCGGGTTCTGGCACCAGGTTGAAGTTGTACACTTCCGCTTCGCGAAAGAAGGTGCGCCCGACGTTCCACGACACGCCCTTGTTGCACACCGCCTCGCCGATGCCCAGCCGATCGAGGATTTCCAGCGCGCGCTTGGCGTAGCAGACGCCGCGCGAGCCGATCGACACCGTGTCGTCTTCGTC
>CAZYTN010000308.1:0-2978 GCA_964650115.1 uncultured Sulfuritalea sp. | reverse complement strand
AGCCGCGCCAGAGCATGCCGGCGTTGAAGCAGGAGGCGAGGCCGATCGACAGGGCCAGTCCGGCGTGCTTGAGCCAGCCGATGAAGGCGAAGTTCATCAGTTGCGTCAGTGCCAGCGTGATGAGCGCGATTTTCACCGGCGTTCGGATGTCCTGTCTGGCGTAGAAGCCCGGCGCCAGCACCTTGACCAGGATCAGGCCGGTCAGGCCTATCGAATACGCTACCAATGCCTCACGCGTGCGCAGCACGTCGCCGGCGGCAAACGCACCATACTGGAACAGCGTTGTCAGCAAGGGAAGCGCCAGCATCGCCAGTGCCAGCGATGCCGGCAGGGTCAGCATCAGGGTCAGGCGCAAGCCCCAGTCGAGCAGAGCCGAAAAGTCCTCCGTCTGCCCGCTGGAATGTGTCTTGGCAAGGCTGGGCAACAAAATGGTGCCAAGTGCGGCGCCGAGCAGTCCGGCGGGAAATTCCATCAATCTGTCTGCGTAATAGAGCCAGGAGACGCTGCCGCTTTCGAGGAAGGAGGCGAAGACGGTGTTGATCAGCAGGCTGATCTGCGCCACGGAAACTCCCAGCACGGCCGGCGCCATGAGCTTGAGGACACGCTGCACGCCCTCGTCGCGCCAGACCGGATCGAAGCGCGGAAGCATGCCGATTTTCGCCAGGGCGGGCAGCTGGATTCCCAGTTGCAGCGCTCCGCCCAGAAGCACCGCCCAGGCCAGCGCGAGGACGGGCGGATCGAACCACGGCGCGGCGAACAATGCCATGCCGATGAACGACAGGTTGAGCAGCACCGGCGTGAAGGCGGGCAGGGCAAACCGGCTCCAGGTGTTGAGGATGCCCGCCGCAAGCGCCACGAGCGACATGAACAGGATATAGGGGAAGGTGATCCGGGTCAGTTCGACGGTCAGCTGGAACTTGTCAGCATCGGCGCTGAATCCCGGCGCGGTGAGGGCAATCAGCACCGGTGCGGCGGCCATGCCGAGCGCGCTTACAAGGATCAGGGCGAGGAACAACACGCTGGCGACACGATCGACCAGGCTCTTTGTTTCGTGTTCTCCACGGCGATTGCGGTATTCGGCAAGGATCGGGACGAAAGCCTGGGAAAAAGCTCCTTCGGCAAACAGGCGACGCAACAGGTTGGGCAGGCGGAAGGCGACGAAGAAGGCGTCCGTCATCATGCCGGCGCCGAAGGTTCGGGCGATCACGAAGTCGCGGACAAAGCCCAGAATGCGGGATAGCAGGGTCATCCCGCTGACGGTGGCCAGGGCTCGGAGCAGATTCATGCCGGTATGGTATCCGGGATGTCGCCGGCAGAAGCCGCTTGCAATGGGCGGAAGACCCCCCTATAATCGCGCGCTTTCCCAAGATCTACCGGATATCGACATGGCCAATACCGTTCAAGCCCGCAAACGCGCCCGTCAAGCGACCGAGCAGCGCGCTCACAATATGAGCCTGCGTTCGACTTTGCGCACTGCAATCAAGAAGGTGCGCAAGGCGATCGAGGCCGGCGACAAGACCGCTGCGCAGGCGGTCTTCAAGGAGTCGCAGCCCGTGATCGACTCGATTGCCGACAAGAACATCGTGCACAAGAACCTCGCAGCTCGCCAGAAGAGCCGTCTCTCGGCGGCGATCAAGGCACTCTAAACGGCCGATAGCGCCCAGGCGTTGCAGACAAGAAGGCTGCCCCCGCAGGGGCAGCCTTTTTTATGTCCGCGCCGGAGGCGCGGACGGTACCCCCCGGTGGGATCTGGCGCGCCCGGGTCGGGCCTCGCTGAAAAGTCTGTTGGGCCGAGCATTCCTTTGCGGCCCTGCAAAAATACCACTAATGGCATAATGTCCATTGGAATGTTCAGCTAAATTAGACAAATAGCTTGAATTTGTCGAAGTCACTGCATATACTCAGGCAACTTCATTGAAGTGAAAGGGGTTTTATGCAATCCCATCAGTTCATAAAATACGCATTCCGGATCCGCACCCGGCAGGGAGTGGTCGTCGATAATCTTATGATCCATGGTGTCGATGAATTCGACGCCCAGCGCAAGTTGCGGCAGGTCTATCACAATTGCCAGATCATCGACTGTGTTTGCCATCACGGCAGCGTTCGCGTGCCGGTGGCCAGCTTCGAGGAAGTGGCGAACCTCATTGTTCGCTGAATTTGTATCCGGCTTCAGCCAGGTTCAGGCTGCCAAGCTTTATGCGGCGTCGTCAGATGAATCGCGCTGCCCGCAATTCCCCCATTAACGCCAGATAGTCCTGCGCTCCCCTGCTCGTCGGGTGGTGGGCAAATATGTCGCGGCTCAGCGCAGGCGCTTCGGCGATCGCCACGTTTTCCGAGATGACCGTTTCGCACAGCTCGGCGCCGAACTGCTGGCGCAAACGCTCCTGGATGTCGAAGCTCATCTTGCGGCGACGATCAAACCGCGTCAGCAGGTAACGGCGTTCGATGCGCCTCTTGAGTACGGGCTCCAGGGCCTTCAGGGTGTGTTCGATCTGCAGGGCGCCACGCAGTGAGAGATAGTCCGACGACACGGGAATCAGTATCCGGTCAGAGGCGAAGATCGCATTGAGGGAGAGAACGCCCAGAAACGGGCAGCAGTCGATCATGGCGGTATCTTCGCCGCCGGAGGCTTCAAGCGCCTGCAAGCCGATGCTGAGTCGGTTGAGAATGGCCGGCCCCTTGCCGAATATGGAGTCGACCTTGATCAGTTCTGCGTGTGCGGGAACCAGGCGGCCCACCCCTTCCCAGGTCACGACCAGTTCCTCAAGCGGCCGGTTGTCCTGATAGAGGGCGAATACACTGTTGTGCGCTTCGCCGAGCGCCTTGCCATGTATCGACGTCAGGTGCGCCTGCGGATCAAGGTCGACCAGCAGTGTCGGTGCGGAATCCCTTGCCAGCGCAGCGGCGAGATTGAGCGCTGTGGTCGTTTTCCCGACCCCGCCCTTCTGATTGAATACCGCCATCCTCACTGTCGCATC
>CAZYTN010000307.1:0-2987 GCA_964650115.1 uncultured Sulfuritalea sp. | reverse complement strand
CCCTTCCCGAGGAAGGGGGTGACTGTGGTTCAGCCGCTTGCGCGGCTTCCGGTTATTGACTTGCTGCCTCCTCGGGGCGGCCCATCGGAGGCAACATGATCACGCCACAAGAAGCGCTCCAGCGCACCATCGAACACCGCGAAATCTTCCACGACGAAATGCTGCACCTGATGCGGCAGATCATGAAAGGCGAGATCTCGCCGCTGATGGTCGCCGCCATCCTCACCGGCCTGCGCGTGAAAAAGGAGACCATCGGCGAAATCTCCGCCGCGGCCATGGTCATGCGCGAACTGTCGACCAAGGTGGAGACGCCGCACGGGTTTGCCAACCGCGCGCAATTCGTCGACATCGTCGGTACCGGTGGCGACGGCGCGCACACCTTCAACATTTCCACGGCTTCGATGTTCGTTGCCGCCGCCGCCGGCGCGACGGTGGCCAAGCACGGCAACCGGAGCGTGTCGTCGAAATCCGGTTCCGCCGATGTGCTCGAAGCGCTCGGCGCGAAGATCACCCTGAGCCCGCAGCAGGTCGGCGAGTGCATCGAGACCATCGGCTGCGGCTTCATGTTCGCGCCCAACCATCATCCGGCGATGAAGAACGTCGCCCCGGTGCGGCGCGAAATGGCGGTGCGCACGATATTCAACATCCTCGGCCCGCTGACCAACCCGGCCGGCGCGCCGAACACCCTGATGGGCGTGTTCCATCCCGACCTGGTCGGCATCCAGGTGCGCGTGATGAAGCAGCTCGGCGCCGATCACGTCATGGTGGTCTGGGGCAAGGACGGCATGGACGAGATCTCGCTCGGCGCTGCCACGCTGGTCGGCGAACTCAAGCATGGCAAGATCACCGAGTACGAGATCCATCCCGAAGACTTCGGCCTGGCCATGATGTCCAATCGCAGCCTGCGCGTGGCAGATGCCGCCGAATCGAAGACCATGCTGATCGAGGCGCTGGAGAACAAGCCCGGCACACCGCGCGAAATCGTCACGCTGAACGCCGGCGCCGCACTCTACACCGCCAACCTCGAGGACTCGATCGGCGCCGGCATCGCGCGGGCGCGCGAGGCCATTGCCAGCGGCGCGGCACGCAAGAAGCTCGATGAGTTCGTGTCCTTCACCAACAAGTTCGCCTGATGTCCGACATCCTCAAGAAAATCCTCGCGGTCAAGCGCGAGGAAGTCGCGGCGGCTTCGGCGGCCCGACCCCTGACTGCGGTTCGGACCGCCGCCGAAGCGCAGGCGGCGGCGCGCGACTTCGTCGGCGCGATTCGTTCAAGAGTCGGCGCCGGCAGCACGGCAAAATACGCGGCGGTGATCGCCGAAATCAAGAAGGCCAGCCCCTCCAAGGGCGTGATCCGCGAAGACTTCCGTCCGGCCGAGATCGCCGCCGACTACGCACAGCACGGCGCGGCCTGCCTCTCGGTGCTCACCGACCAACAGTTCTTCCAGGGCTCGGCAGACTACCTGCGCGAGGCGCGCGCCGCCTGTACGCTGCCGGTGCTGCGCAAGGATTTCCTGGTCGATCCCTGGCAGGTGTATGAGGCCCGCGCCATGGGCGCCGATGCCATCCTGCTGATCGTCGCCGCGCTGTCGCTGGCCGAAATGCAGGAGATGGAAGCGATCGCCCACGGCCTGGGCATGGGCGTCCTGGTCGAGTGCCATGACGCCGCCGAGCTCGACATCGCGCTGCAGTTGACGACGCCGCTGATCGGCATCAACAACCGCAACCTGCGCACCTTCGAGGTCAGCCTCGACACCACGCTATCGCAACTCGGGCGCATCCCGCCGGATCGCATCGTGGTCACCGAATCGGGCATCCTTGCGCCGGCCGACGTTGCGCTGATGCGCGCCAGCGGCGTGCACGCCTTCCTCGTCGGCGAAGCCTTCATGCGCGCTCCCTCACCGGGAGCGGAACTGGCGAGGTTGTTCGCCTGAGTTGCCAATAGTCGGCGCCGACAACACGCCGACCGCGCTTCCTCAGGCGCGTTGAACGCGGCCCTTAGCTCCGGCCGCGTTGCTTAACGAATGAAAGCTCACGTTACCCGGCGTTGAAACTTCGTTTCATGGCAGCGTAATACAGCACCGGAATCACCACCAGCGTCAGCATGGTGGAGACGAGGATGCCGAAGATCAGCGACAGCGCGAGGCCGGCGAAGATCGGGTCATCGACGATGAACAGCGCGCCGAGCATGGCCGCGAGCCCGGTCAGCACGATGGGCTTGGCGCGCACCGCGGCGGCCTGGATCACGGCCTCGGCGAAGTCCATGCCGCTGGCGACCTGCTCGTTGATGAAGTCGACCAGCAGGATCGAATTGCGCACGATGATGCCGGCCAGCGCGATCATGCCTATCATCGAGGTCGCCGTGTATTGCGCGCCGAAGATTGCGTGGCCGGGCATGACGCCGATGATGGTGAGCGGAATCGGCGCCATGATGATCAGCGGCACGAGGTAGGACTTGAACTGCGCCACCACCAGCAGGTAAATCAGGATCAGGCCGACGGCATAGGCCGCGCCCATGTCACGGAAGGTCTCGTAGGTCACCTGCCATTCGCCGTCCCATTTGATCGAGTACTGGGCGTAGGGATCCCTGGGCTGCTTGAAAAAGTATTGTCCCAGACCGCCCGGTATGGGCGGCTGGTCAGTCGCCCCCTTTCCCGGAAAGGGGGTCGGGGGGAAAGCAGTCTCCAATTGCCTTTGTATGGCAAACATGCCATACAAAGGCGAGTCGAGCTTGCCGCCCATGTCGCCGGTGACGAACACCACCGGCAGCAGGTCCTTGTGGTAGATGACCTTCTCGCGCAGCGTGCGCTTGACCTCGACCAGTTCCGAAACCGGTACCAGCGTTCCGTCGCGGCCACGCAGCTTGAGCTTGAGCAACTGGTCGATGCTGTTCTGACGCTCTGCCGGCAGCACGATGCGCACCGGGATTTCGTACTTCGCGTCGCCGTCATGCACCGGCGTCACGTCCTCGCCGGAAAGCCCCATGCG
>CAZYTN010000306.1:0-2997 GCA_964650115.1 uncultured Sulfuritalea sp. | reverse complement strand
TAGGCCTTGAAGCCGTAGCCCATGTCGTTCATGGTGCGCAGCCATTCCTGCGCCTTGGTGTTGCTCGGGCTGTAGGTCGTCACGACCTTGTAGCCGAGCGCCGCCAGCTTGATACAAATGGCCTCGCCGAGGCCGCCCATTCCGCCAGTTACCAGTGCCACTCGCAACATTTTCTTCTCCTCTCGATTATCGTTGGGTCGGGGCTCGCACTGCCTTGCCGGAAACTGCTCCCCGCACAGACTCCGGCTTGTTCATTATGCCTTTTCCTTGACGTAGCTTCCCGGCGCGGGCTCACCCGGCGGATAGTCCTTGCTGCCCAGTCGCGCGCGTGCCGGCACCTCGCCGCCATCGTGACTCTTGAGCCACTTGGCCCACACCGGCCACCAGCTGCCCTTGACCTCGGTCGCAGTGGCCAACCATTCGTCGGCATTCGCCGTCGCGCTGTCGTTCAGCCAGTGGCTGCGCTTGTTCTTGGCCGCCGGGTTGATCACGCCGGCAATGTGCCCCGAGGCGCCCAGGACGAAGGTGGTATCGCCGCCGAGCAGGCTGCGACTCTGGTAGGCCGACTTCCACGGCACGATGTGATCTTCGCGGCTGGCAAAGATGAAGGCCGGCATGTCGACACGGCCGAGATCGGCCTTGACCCCGCACATTTCCAGCTTGCCGGGCACGCGCAGGTTGTTTTCCAGATACATGTTGCGCAGGTACCAGGCCAGGAAGGGACCCGGCAGATTTGTCGCGTCCGAATTCCAGTAGAGCAGATCGAAGGCCGGCGGCTTGTTGCCTTTCAGGTAATTACCCACCACGTATTGCCAGATCAGGTCGTTGGCGCGCAGCGCGGAAAACACCTGCGCCAGTTCGCTGCCGCGCAGCAGGCCGCCCTTGCCGATGGTGGCCTCGCGCGCCTGCACCGCGGTCTCGTCGACCAGGCAGCCGATCTCGCCGGAATCGGCAAAATCCAGCAGTGTGGTGAGCAGGGTCAGGGATGCCACCGGGTTCTCGCCGCGACTGCCCGCCACGGCCAGGGCCGAACCGAGGATGGTGCCGCCGACGCAGAAGCCCAGCGCGTTGATCTGGTCCATCTTGCAGATGTCCTGCACCACCTTGATCGCCTGCAGCGCGCCGCGCTCGATGTAGTCGTCCCAGGTCAAGTGGCCGAGATCGGCCTGCACGTTCTTCCATGAAACGAGGAACACCGTGTTGCCCTGCTCGACCGCATAGCGCACCACGGAATTCTCCGGCTGCAGGTCGAGGATGTAGTACTTGTTGATGCAGGGCGGCACCATCAGGAAGGGCCGCGCAGCCACTTTTTCGGTCTGCGGCGCATACTGCAGCAACTGCATCAGTTCGTTTTCGTACACCACGGCGCCGGGGGTGACCGCCAGGTTGCGTCCCACCTCGAAGGCGCTGTCGTCGGTCATCGAGATGCGTCCCTTTTCGAGATCGCCGAGCAGGTTCTTGATGCCCTGCTGGATGCTTTCACCCTTGGTTTCAAGCGCCTTCTGGACGAACTCGGGATTGGTGGCAAGGAAGTTGGACGGCGCCATCGCGTCGACCATCTGCCGCGTCATGAAGCGCATGCGGGTCTTCGCCTGTCCGTCGGCCACCGGCGCCGCGTCGGCCATGCGCTTGATGTATTCGGAATTGATCAGGTAGGCCTGGCGCAGGTAGTCATAGAGCGGGCTCGCACTCCAGGACGGATGATCGAAGCGCTTGTCGCCCGGCTCCGGACCGACGACTTGCGGAGCCGGCTGATCGGGAGCCTTGCCCAGCATGCCTTGCCAGAGCTGCGCATGCCGCCCCATCCATTCCTGCTGCAGCGCCTTGAGTTCCTCTGACTCTGGAGCCCATGCGGCCGGATTCAGGCCCCCGGGGGTTGCGGGCACCTTTTGTTGCTGCTCGGCAAGAAACTGGCTGAAACCTTGCGCCATGGCGTTTCCCGCCTGAAGCATGGCCTGCATTGCGGGATTTTGATCGGGGGAAGAAGACATCCGGGGCTCCTAAAAAACGGCCTTGATTTTGCACTGCACAATAAACGGTGTCAAGCAAGACGACGCTACGGCTTGTCCGTAAAATGCACAAATGTATGTAATTGCAATCGGGTGGCTCTACGTCACCCTGCTGATGGCGGCCACGGAGCCGAATCTTACCGCCGGCGTGCTTACGTTTACCTTGTACGGCGCAGCACCCCTGGCCCTGTTTCTGTGGCTGTTCGGCACGCCGCAACGCAGGCGCAAGCAACGCGCTGCCGAGCAGCGTGCGGCGCACGGCGCTGAGCCGACCCTATCCCGCGATGTGATCGACGACGTGGTGGGTAAGGACGATGGTAGCGATCCCCGCCGCGATCAATAGCACCTGCTGCACCGTGGCACGGATTTCGGTGCGCTTGTGCAGGCCGGGGATCAGGTCGGCCACCGCCACGTAGATCATGCTCGCCGCTGCCAGGGCCAGCAGCACCGGCACCGCGCTTTGCGCCTGGCCCAGGGCCACATAGGCCAGCAGCGCGCCGACCAGCGTCGCCAGGCTGGACAGCAGGTTGAAGGCCAGCGCGCGACCCCGCGAATACCCCGAATGCAGCAGGATCACGAAGTCGCCGACCTCCTGCGGAATTTCGTGCGCGATCATCGCCAGCGCGGTGACGATGCCGAGGCGCACATCCTCCATGAAAGCCGCCGCAATCAGCACGCCATCGACAAAGTTGTGGAAGGTGTCGCCCACCAGGATCATCAGGCCGCTGCGACCGTGGTCGTGCTCATGCCCGTGGCTGTGCACCAGCGGCTCGTGCCCTTCGCAGGCTTCGATGTGGCAATGGCGCCAGAGCACCAGTTTCTCCATGACGAAGAAGGCCAGGATGCCGCCGAGAACCGTCGCCGTGGTGGTGGATGCATCGCCGCTGGCAGTGATGGCATGGGGCAGCACTTCGAGAAAGGAGGCCCCCAGCAGTGCGCCGATGGCATAGCTGATCAGCAGCGACACCCACTGTATCCGCGCCGTGAA
>CAZYTN010000305.1:0-3032 GCA_964650115.1 uncultured Sulfuritalea sp. | reverse complement strand
CCGGCCGACAAGGCCGGCATCAAACCCGGTGACGTGCTGACCCAGGTGGCCGGCAAGGCGGTGAAGGATGCCCAGGTGATGCTGGAACTGATCGCCGCGCTGGAGCCGGGCAAAACTTCGCGCTTCGAATTGAAGCGCGAAGGTCGCGTCGTGGGCGTCGACGTCATCATCGGCAAGCGGCCGAAACCGCCGAAGGAATAAGCGCCGCCGTCCCGTGACGGCGCCTGCGCAACAAAGGCTAGCGCAGCGAGGCGTTGAGCGCGTCCAGTGCCTTGCTGCCGGGACAGAGATAGGCGTCACCGAGCTGATTCAGCGGCTTCTCCACCGTGTTCAGGTGGCGATGCAGATCCTCGGCGCTGCTGTCCACATAGAGCAGGCCGGTGACAATCTCACCCAGGGCATGCCGCTCCTGCAGATGGTTCATGGCGCCGACGCGATCCGATGGGTCGTAATCATTGTCCAGCTTGCGCAGATGCAAGATGGAACCATCATGTTGAACAACACGACGCAGGGAACCGGGCGGATAGGAGGTATTGATGTGGTCGCGCGGCAAAATGAAGTCGAGGCGGTTGACGGCTTCGTTGTGCTCGCGCACATAGTCGTAGCTCTTGGTCGAGCCGGCATGGTTGTTGAACGTCACGCAGGGACTGATGACATCGATGAAAGCGGGGCCGCGATGACGCAGGGCGCCCTTGATCAGCGGTATCAGCTGCTCCTTGTCGCCGGAAAAGCTGCGCGCAACATAGCTGGCGCCGAGCTGCAGGGCAAGCGCGGCCAGGTCGATCGGCGTATCGCTGTTCACCACCCCGCGCTTGCTCTTCGAGCCCTTGTCCGCCGTGGCCGAGAACTGGCCCTTGGTCAGGCCATAGACGCCGTTGTTCTCGACAATGTAAGTCATGTTCACACCGCGGCGCATGGCGTGGGCGAACTGGCCGATGCCGATCGAGGCCGAATCGCCGTCGCCGGAAACACCCATGTAGATCAGGTCGCGATTGGCCAGCGCGGCGCCGGTCAGCACCGAGGGCATGCGGCCGTGGGTGGTATTGAAGCCGTGGGAATTGCCGAGGAAATAATCCGGCGTCTTCGACGAACAGCCGATGCCCGAAAGCTTGGCCACCCGATGCGGCTCGATGTCGAGATCGAAGCAGGCCTGCACCACCGCGGCGCTGATCGAATCGTGGCCGCAGCCGGCGCACAGCGTCGAAATGGCGCCTTCGTAATCGCGGCGGGTGTAACCGAGCGCGTTGCGGGGAGCGTCGGTCCGCAGCAGTTTGGGTTTGGCGAGATAGGTCATGAGGCCACCTGTTTGCGAATGGGGGTCACCTTGTGCTGCGAAAGTGCGTCGGCGATCCGGCCGGAAATGAAGCGGGCGGTGATCGGCGTGCCATCGTAGTGCAGGACGCGGATCAGGCGCTTGGGATCGATTTCGCCTTCGGTCAGCAGCAGCATGCGCAACTGACCGCTTTCGTTCTGCTCGACGACGAAGACGACGTCGTGGTCGTTGATGAAATCGATGACTTCGTCGGCAAACGGGAAGCCGCGCACGCGCAGCGCATCGACGTGCACTCCCTGGGCTTCGAGCAAGGCCAGCGCCTCGGCCATGGCCGGACTGGTCGATCCGTAATGGATCGCGCCGAAGCGGGTGGGCTGGGATGCCGGCTGCAACACCGGCGCCGGCACCAGCTTCTTCGCGGTCTCGAGCTTGCGCCGCAGGCGTTCCATGTTGTAGACGTAGTCGGTGCCGGCCTCGCTGTACTTGGCGTAGGCGTTGCGCGTGGTGCCGCGGCTGAAGAAGGCGCCCTTGGTCGGGTGCGCGCCGGGAATCGTGCGCCAGGGAATGCCGTCGCCATCGACGTCGAGGTAGCGGCCGAAAGTCTTGCCGGCATCGAGCATCTCGGCCGTCATGACCTTGCCGCGATCGTAGCGGCGCTGGTCGTCCCAGTCGAAGGGCCGGCACAAGCGGTCGTTCATGCCGATGTCGAGGTCGAGGAGGACGAACACCGGAGTCTGCAGGCGGTCCGCCAGATCGAAGGCCTGGGCGCCGAGCGTGAAGCACTCGTAGGGATCTTCCGGAAACAGCAGCACATGCTTGGTGTCGCCGTGCGAGGCGTAGGCGCAGGAAATCAGGTCGGACTGCTGGGTGCGCGTCGGCATGCCCGTCGAGGGGCCACCGCGCTGCACATCGAAAGCCACCACCGGAACCTCGGCGAAATAGGCCAGGCCGAAGAATTCCTGCATCAGGGAAATGCCGGGGCCGGAGGTGGCGGTGAAGGCACGCGCTCCATTCCAGGCCGCGCCGATCACCATGCCGATCGATGCCAGTTCATCCTCGGCCTGCACGATCGCATAGCGCGCCATGCCGTTGTCCGGATCGATGCGGTACTTGCGGCAATAGTTGCCGAAGGCCTCGATCACCGAGGTCGAGGGTGTGATCGGATACCAGGCCGCGACCGTGGCGCCGCCATAGACCGCGCCGAGGCCGCAGGCGTCGTTGCCGTTGATGAAGATCTTGTCGCCGACGCCGTCGGAGCGCTCGACGCGCAAGCCGATCGGGCAGGGAAGATTCTTCGTGGCATGTTCGTAACCCAGCTTCAGCGCATTGACGTTGGCGCCGATCAGCTTGTCCTTGCCCCGATACTGGTCGGCGATCAGCTTTTCGACCACGGCGAAGTCGATCCCCAGCAGCGCGGTGAGCGCGCCGACGTACATGATGTTCTTGAACAGCTGGCGCTGGCGGGCATCGGTGTATTCGCGGTTGCAGATTTCGGTGAGCGGGATGCCCAGCACCGTGATGTCCTCGCGGAAACGCGAGCGCGGCAGCGCCTTGGTCGAATCGTAGAACAGGTAGCCGCCGGCCTCGATTTCGGCGATATCGCGGTCCCAGGTCTGCGGATTCATCGCCACCATCAGGTCGCACCCGCCGCGACGGCCTAGCCAGCCGGCCGCCGAGACGCGCATCTCGTACCATGTCGGCATGCCCTGGATGTTCGACGGAAAAATATTGCGCGGCGCCACCGGTACGCCCATGCGCA
>CAZYTN010000304.1:0-3035 GCA_964650115.1 uncultured Sulfuritalea sp. | reverse complement strand
TCGCCCATGCGCAGGGCCGTGCCCGACGGTGCATCGACCTTGTGCCGGTGATGCGCCTCGATCACCTCGATGTCGTAACCTTCGTCGAGGATGCGGGCCGCGACATCGAGCAGGCGAAATACCGCATTGACGCCCACCGCCATGTTCGGCGCAAAAACGATCGGAATCTCCCGCGCCGCCGCTTCGATGGCGCTCTTGCCCTGCGCCGAAAATCCGGTGGTGCCGATGACCAGGCTGACGCCATGGCGCCGGCAGGCAGCGAGATGCTCCAGCGTGCCCTCCGGCCGGGTAAAGTCGATCAGGCAATCCGCGTTCGCCAACGCAGCATCGAGAGCCGCCGTAATCCTGACGCCACAGGGGGCGCCGACAAGTTCGCCGGCATCCTTGCCGAGAAACGGACTGCTGCCGTGTTCAAGTGCGGCGGCAAGGCTTGCATCGGCATCCTGTTGAACGGCCTCGATCAGGGTGCGGCCCATGCGTCCCGAACTGCCGGCAATGGCGTAACGGATTTTTTCCATGCCCTACTTCTTCTCTTGATCGACGGCGCCGGTCGTAGCCGCCCCGGGGATGTTAACGACCTGCGCTGCAGGCTTGGGCGCTTCCGCCCTGGAGCCATCTTCGGCAACGACGTCGCCGGCGACACGCGTCAGCTTGTTGTCCTGGAAGAAGACAGTCAGACCACGCTGTTGGGCCTCGCCATGTCCTGGCTGGAAGCGGTACACGTAGTCCCAGCGGTCGACGTGAAACATGTCGGCCACCAGCGGTGAGCCGAGAATGAAGCGCACCTGCTCGCGGCTAAGGCCCGGCTTCAACTGCGCCACCATCTCCTGCGTGACGAAGTTGCCCTGCCGCACATCGATGCGATAGGGAGTGAGGACGCTGGTGATCACCGGCGCGTTGGAACAGGCTGCCAGAAAAGGCAGGAGCAAAAGGAATCGCTTCATCGGGGAATTCCGGAAAAACACTATTAGGAGATGGCTGCCGCATTCCGGCAAACCTCGTCTTTCCCCGATTGGATTATCCCAATCGGAGCACGAAAACTATATCATAGCTGCCCGTGCAGCCTCTGACGCCGCGCTTGCCGCTCCATGACCCATCCCGACGACCTCAAGAGTATCGGCCTCAAGGCAACCTATCCGCGCCTCAAGATTCTCGACCTCTTCCACAAGTTGCAGGACGAGGGCTCGCCGCGCCATGTCACGGCGGAGGACGTCTATCGCCACCTTCTGGCCGACGGACTGGATATCGGGCTGGCCACGGTCTATCGGGTGCTGACCCAGTTCGAGCAGGCCGGCCTGCTGCAGCGTCACCACTTCGAATCCGGCAAGGCGATCTTCGAACTGAACGAAGGCCGGCATCACGATCATCTGGTCTGCGTCGACTGCGGCCGTGTCGAGGAGTTCTACGACGCGGCGATCGAAAAGCGCCAGCAAAAGGTCGCCGAAGAGCGCGGCTTTACGGTGCGTGAACACGCCCTCTACCTCTATGTCGAGTGCCACAAGACTGACTGCCCGCACCGCAAGACAACCGTTTAAGCGGCCGCGTGGAAGCATTTCTCACCTCGACCACCCTGGTCGCCATTGCCGAGATCGGCGACAAGACACAGTTGCTGTCCTTCGTTCTCGCCGCCCGACTGAGGAAGCCCTGGGCCATCATTGCCGGCATCTTCGTCGCTACCATCCTGAACCACGCACTGGCCGGCTCGGTCGGTGTCTGGCTGGCGCAATTGATCGCACCGCATTGGCTGCCATGGATCACCGGTGCGGTCTTCGTCGTCTTCGGACTGTGGGCGCTGCACCCGGATTCGCTCGACGAAGACCCGAAGATTCATCCTGCCGGCGCCTTCGTCACCACCACGATTGCATTCTTCATCGCCGAAATGGGCGACAAGACGCAGTTCGCCACGGTGGCGCTGGGAGCCCAGTTTCAAGGCGCGCTGTTCGCCGTGGTGACAGGCACCACGCTGGGAATGATGCTGGCCAATGTACCGGCGGTCATCATCGGCGAGAAGCTTGCAAAGCGCCTGCCGCTGAACCTGATCCGCTGGATTGCCGCCGCCGTGTTCATCGCCACCGGCGTCGTGACCATGCTCGGCGCGCCGGCCGTGTAAGCCTATTTGAGCGGCAGGACTTCCTGCGGCAGCTTGAGCGCAGCAAACTCCGGATCCTTGTGCACCAGCGTGGCGCCCGCAAGACGCGCCGCCGCTGCGATCCAGGCATCGGCCAGCGACAGGGCGTTTTTCGCCTTGATTGCGGCCGCCTCCTCCAGCAACTCGGCGGATTCATGGATCCACTCCATCGGCAGCGAACGACACTGCTCATAGGCGAGGCGCCCAGCCGCCTCGCCCTCGTCCTTCCAGACGCGGTAATAGACCTCCATCAGGGACATGAAGCAGCCGCAACACGCAGTACGCCCTGTTTGGGCCTGCTGCAACAACGCCGCAACCCGGTCGGCGCCAGCCTCGTCGTCGCGCAAGGCCAGCAAGGCCGAGGTATCGAGCAGCCAGCGCTTCATTCGCGCGCCCGGTCCGCCTTGCGCTCGGCCAACAGGCGCTTGACCGCCCCGCCCTTGCCCTGGCCGCGAAAGGCCGCCACCGGATCGCGCCGCACCGGCACCACGCGAATCGTCGTGCCTTCCACCAGCCATTCCAGACCGTCGGATGGCGTCAGGCCGAACTGGTGCCTGATCTCGGCTGGCACCACGGTCTGGCCACGCGATGTAAGCGTGCTTTTCATGAAATCCTCCGTCGTCTTGAATTACCTATTACCTAATAATGTAATTCAAAGCGATCCAGGAATCAAGACCAACAGCAAGTTAGCGCCCGGCGAAACAAGAAGGCTGCCTGAATTCGGGGTCAGCCCATTGCTAAGGTCAAAGCATGACTTGCCGAGCGGATTCCCGTATTTGTCGGTCCGCATCGCCTTGTGCGATGCGGCGCAGTACTGGCTTGGGGACGAAAGGATTGCCCGCCAGGTTCTCGCGCACCTGTGTGTCCGGATGACTTTCCAGGAAATTGATGACCGCATCGTCATCCA
>CAZYTN010000303.1:0-3048 GCA_964650115.1 uncultured Sulfuritalea sp. | reverse complement strand
GGACAGTCTCGTTTGGCGAACTGCGCATCCGGATCACGACCTCGATCGGCATCGCCGCGGCGCCGGGGCATGCCGATTCGGCCGAGGGCCTGGTCCGCTGCGCGGACGAGGCGCTGTATCTGGCCAAGCACAATGGCCGCAACCGGGTGGTGGCATTTGGCGACGTGGTGTCGCGTGGCGGCGCCGTTTAAGGCGATTTCCGGCAACTGGCATAGCGGCGGATGCTTACCGCGAAGCAGACTCCCTCGCCTTGAAGGGGGAGGAGCCGTTCAGGCGACACGTGCAGCGAGGTGGGCAAGATTCAGGCGGGGAAGGGCCGCGTGCAGGCGTTCCGGATGCGCCGAGGCCCGCAGCAGCAGCCGGCCTGAGCCGTGGGCGAGGTCTGCGGCCAGGCGCCGTGTCTGGCGCGCCACCGCGTCGGCGACATCGACCAGTTGTGCGCGCGTGCCGACGACTTGCTTCAGCAGCGGCGCGAGGAAGCTGTAATGCGTGCAACCGAGCACGATGCGGTCGACGCCCCTGTCCAGCAGCGGCTCGACGCGGGCGCGGACGTCGGCCGCCAGGGCCGGATCGTCCAGCTGCAGCATTTCGACATGGGTGGCCCAGCCCGGACAGGGCTCGACGAAGACCTCGCCCCGACCCGCGTGGTCGCGGATCAATTGCTTCAGGCGCTGGCTGCTGGCGGTGGCTTCCGTGGTCAGCACCGCGATGCGGCCGCTCTTGGTTTCCTGCGCCGCCGGCTTGATGCCGGGCTCGACGCCGACCACGGGGATGCCCGGATGCGCGGTACGCAGGGCCTGTACCGCGGCGGCCGTCGCCGTGTTGCAGGCCACCACGAGCATGCCGCAACCGCTGTTTGACAGGTGCTCGCCGATAGTCAGCACGCGGCGCTGAATCTGCGCTTCGCTCTTGTTGCCATAGGGGACGTGGGCGGTATCGGCGTAGTAGGTGAAATCTGCCTGCGGCAGGGTCTCGACCAGCGCTGCGAGCACCGAGAGGCCGCCGAGGCCGGAATCGAAGACACCGATCATGATGGAAAAGTCGGCGCTGGCGGGACGGCGACAGGTGCCTCGCCAGACCGGACGCTCACGCTACCTTGGCCGGAATCCTGCCGATCTTCGCCTGCCACTCCTTCGGCCCCGTGATGTGCACCGAACTGCCGAGGGAATCGACGGCGACCGTCACCGGCATGTCCTTTACGTCGAATTCGTAGATGGCTTCCATGCCGAGGTCGGCGAAACCGACCACTTTCGCCGACTGGATCGCCTTGGCGACGAGGTAGGCGGCGCCGCCGACGGCCATCAGGTAGGCCGACTTGTTGTCCTTGATCGCCTCGATCGCCGCCGGGCCGCGCTCGGCCTTGCCGACCATGGAAATCAGGCCGGTCTGTTCCAGCATCATGCGGGTGAATTTGTCCATCCGCGTCGCCGTAGTGGGGCCGGCCGGGCCGACCACTTCGCTGCCCACCGGATCGACCGGGCCGACGTAGTAGATGACCCGGTTGGTGAAATCGACGGGCAGTTTCTCGCCCTTGGCCAGCATGTCGGCGATGCGCTTGTGGGCGGCATCGCGGCCGGTGAGCATCTTGCCGTTGAGCAGCAGCTTCTGGCCGGGCGTCCAGGCGGCGACATGGGCGCGGGTCAACGTGTTCAGATCGACGCGGGTGGCGGTGGCGGCATCGGCCTGCCAGGTCACCTTGGGCCAGTCGTCGAGGCTGGGCGGCTGCAATTTCGCCGGGCCGGAGCCGTCGAGATGGAAGTGAATGTGACGCGTCGCCGCGCAGTTGGGGATCAGCGCCACCGGCAGGTTGGCGGCGTGGGTCGGGTAGTCGAGCACCTTGACGTCGAGCACGGTGGTCAGGCCGCCGAGGCCCTGCGCGCCGATGCCCAGGGCATTGACCTTGTCGTAGAGTTCGAGGCGCAGTTCCTCGGCCCTTGTCTTTGCGCCACGGGCTTTCAGGTCCTGGATGTCCACCGGCGCCATGATGGCTTCCTTGGCCAGCAGCATGGCCTTCTCCGGCGTGCCGCCGATGCCGACGCCGAGGATACCCGGCGGGCACCAGCCGGCGCCCATGGTCGGCACGGTCTTGAGGATCCATTCGACCAGGTCGTCCGAGGGATTCAGCATGGCGAACTTGGCCTTCGCTTCCGAACCGCCGCCCTTGGCGGCGCAGATCACGTCGACATGGTCGCCGGGAACGATTTCGTAATGCACCACGGCCGGGGTGTTGTCCTTGGTGTTCTTGCGCGCGCCGGCCGGATCCGCGAGCACCGAGGCGCGCAGCGGGTTTTCGGCATTGCCGTAGGCGCGGCGCACGCCTTCATTGACCATCTCCTGCAGCGACAGCGTGGCATCCCATTGCACGTTCATGCCGACCTTGAGGAACACCAACGCGATGCCGGTGTCCTGGCAGATCGGGCGGTGGCCTTCGGCCGACATGCGGCTGTTGGTGAGGATCTGGGCGATGGCGTCCTTTGCCGCGGGCGACTCTTCGCGTTCATAAGCGGCGCCCAGCGCCGTGATGTAGTCGAGCGGATGGTAGAAACTGATGAACTGGAAGGCGTCGGCGATGGACTGGATGAAATCGTCCTGGCGGATGGTGGTCATGGAAGGCTCCGAAGGGCCGCCCCGAGGAGGCAGCGCGTAACAAGTGGAAGTCGTGCCGTGCACGACTGAACCGTCGTCACCCCTTTCCTTGGGGCGTAGGCGGGAATTCGCGGAGCACTGCTCCGCGCCGCCGCAGCCGGTCGGCTGTGCAAAGCCGACCGTGGGGCGCGGGCCGGGGGAAAGGTGGTCATCGTCCGATTCAATGTTTGGCCGCATGGCTCACGGTCAGGGTCTGCATCATGATCTTGTCCGTGTAGGCGATGGCGATGGCGGAAACCAGGAACGAGGCGTGGATCGCGATCTGCGTGACGATGACGCGGTCGTCGGTTTGCGCGGCGTTGATGAAGGTGCGCAGCAGGTGGATCGAGGAGATGCTGATCAGTGCCACCGCCAGCTTGACCTTGAGCACGCCGGCATTGACGTGGGAGAGCCATTCCGGCT
>CAZYTN010000302.1:0-3053 GCA_964650115.1 uncultured Sulfuritalea sp. | reverse complement strand
ACCGCCGAAAGCCACCAGCGGGTGATGGTGGTCGAGGTCATGGGACGCTATGCGGGTTGGATTGCACTGCACGCCGGCATCGCGGGTAGCGCCCATGCCATCCTGATCCCCGAGATTCCCTTCGATGTGGACAAGGTGGCCGCCAAGATCCGCGCCCGGGACAGCGAGGGCCGAATGTATTCCCTGGTTCTGGTCGCCGAGGGTGCCGAGCCCATCGATGGTCACCGGGAGATTCTGGCGCCCGCCGAGATCGGCCATGCCGAGCGCCTCGGGGGTGTTGGCGAGCGCATTGCAAGGGTACTCGAGGAGCGGACCGGCAAGGATGTCCGGGTGGTCGTGCTGGGCCATCTGTTGCGCGGCGGCAGTCCCACGTCTTTTGATCGCCTGGCCGCCATGCGCTTTGGCACCGCCGCAGTCAGAGCCCTCGACGAGGGGCAATCCGGGATCATGGTGGCTCTCGGATTCCCCAACGTGAATTACGTCGCGCTCGCGGAAGTGGCCGGTCGCATGAAGGGGGTTCCCCTGGACAGCGATACCGTGCAGACCGGACGGGATCTGGGGATCAGCTTCGGAGATTGATTCCCGGCCGCCCGACTCGCGTACCGCCAGGCAGTGTCGGGCGGGTCTATTTTCAGGATTTCAGGATTTTATCGACCTTGTTGAGTCGCAGGCGGTATGCGTCTGGCATGCCGGAACCGAGTAATGGACGCAGATAGAGCCGGAAGGCGTCGGTGACGTCGGTGCCGTTGGCGGCGATGAACTCGTCTTCCATGACGCGCGTCTTTCCTGCCACGCTGTCCAGCGGAACCAGTTGATAATCGACGGAATAAAACCCGGTGCGCTTGATCGCGACGGATCCGTCGCGATCGCCCCACATGGCGTATTGCACGGCTTTCTCGCCAACCTCGCGGGCTTCGCGCTGATCGACATCCGAAACGCAACCCATGAATGAGCGCTGCAGATAACCGAAGGTATCGCCGCGCACGCGTTTGATGCCGAGTTTGCTCTTGATCTCGTCACACAGCAGGTCGGCCAGCGCGCCGGTCCCCGAAAGCTGGATGTTGCCATGGGCATCCCGCTCGACATGGCTGGTCAGTTGGGAGATGATCGGCGTGCCCTGCTTGTCGTGGATGCCTTCCGAGGCGGCGATCACGCAACGGCCGAATTTGTCATAAGTGCGCTTGACGTCCGCCAGAAATTTCTCGACGTCGAAGACACGTTCCGGCAGGTAGATCAGGTGCGGGCCGTCGTCCGGAAATTTTTTGCCGAGCGCAGACGCCGCGGTCAGAAAACCGGCGTGGCGGCCCATCACCACGGCCAGATAAACGCCGGGGAGGGCAGCATTGTCCAGATTGGCCCCCTGAAAGGCCTGGGCGACAAAACGCGCCGCCGACGGGAATCCCGGCGTGTGATCGTTGCCGACCAGATCGTTGTCGATGGTCTTGGGAATGTGGATGCAGCGCAGGGCATAGTTGGCACGCCGCGCTTCTTCGCTGACGATCCGCACCGTATCGGAAGAATCGTTGCCGCCGATGTAGAAAAAGTAGCCGATGCCGTGCGCCTTGAGAACTTCGAATATCTCGTGGCAGTACTTGAGGTCCGGCTTGTCGCGCGTCGATCCGAGCGCGGAGGACGGCGTGTTGGCCACCATTTCGATGTTATGACTTGTTTCCTGGGTAAGGTCGAGGAAGTCCTCGTTGATAATTCCCGATACCCCGTGATAGGCCCCATAGACCAGTTCGACGTTGCGGAACTTGCGGGCTTCGAGAACCACGCCGGCCATCGATTGATTGATGACGGCAGTTGGCCCCCCGCCCTGAGCTACCAATACTTTCCCTCGCGGCATTTCCCTGCGCTCCTTTCGGTCGATAAGGCCCGATTGATGATCCGACATGTGAATTAATCCATTCGCAGTATTAAACCAAGCAGGCAACAGAATATGCTTCAGTTTCCACTATATCTGTCATTGAGTCCCGTCGTTATCCATCAACCCGATTTGTCCATCAACAGATTTTGGTATTGGCCGGCGACGTTTGCGCATACTGGCGGATACAGAAAAGTCTGCTTGACATACAAGGCAGCATCCCAAGACTCCCCAGCGCTGGAGAATCAGTTAAATCTGAAGCAATAAAAGTTGTCGCGCCTGAGACTGCGTCATTCGGATGGCGTGATAAAATTACTTGTTTAGTTCATCAATTCTCAGGGGGATTTTATGTCAGCAGGACTGATTTTTGCGCTGGTCTGCGCGGTGGCAGCAATCGCGTACGGCTGGATCATGAGCCAGTGGATTCTGGCCCAACCGGCGGGCAATGACCGCATGAAGGAAATTTCCGCAGCGATTCAGGAAGGTGCTCAAGCCTATCTGAATCGTCAATACACCACGATCAGCATTGTCGGCGTCGTGCTTGCGGTAGCCATCTGGATATTCCTCGGTACCACCACAGCCATCGGTTTCATCATCGGCGCCGTGTTGTCGGGTGCTGCCGGCTACATCGGCATGAACGTTTCGGTGCGCGCCAACGTGCGCACGGCCCAGGCGGCAACCGTCGGCCTGAACGAGGCGCTGAATGTCGCCTTCAAGGGCGGCGCCATCACCGGCATGCTGGTCGTTGGTCTCGGGCTGCTCGGCGTCGCCGGCTATTACGCCGTGCTGAAAATGATGGGCGGCCCCGGCATCAAGATGGAAGACATCATCCATCCGCTGGTCGGCCTCGGTTTCGGTTCCTCGCTGATTTCGATCTTCGCCCGACTTGGCGGCGGCATCTTCACCAAGGGCGCCGACGTTGGCGCCGACCTGGTTGGCAAGGTGGAAGCCGGCATTCCCGAGGATGATCCGCGCAATCCCGCCGTGATTGCGGACAACGTCGGCGACAACGTCGGTGACTGCGCCGGCATGGCGGCCGACTTGTTCGAGACCTATGCGGTGACCACGGTGGCGACCATGCTGCTGGGTGTTCTGTTGCTGAAGGCGAATCCCGCCTTCGCCGAACAGGCCGTGATCTATCCGCTGGCCCTGGGTGGCTTCTCAATCATCGCCTCGATCATCGGCGTGA
>CAZYTN010000301.1:0-3066 GCA_964650115.1 uncultured Sulfuritalea sp. | reverse complement strand
GCGGCGATGTAGGTGTCGCGCCGCACCGTCATCCAGGGCTCGCGCCAGATCGGGTAGAGGACGGTTTCGCGCGGCAATGCCGCTGCCAGCGTGCCAAGTTCCCGGCGCGCGGCGGAAAATTCGGCGGCAAGTCGCGCGGCTTCCGTCTCGCGGGCGAAGATGGCGCCGAGCAGCGCATACAGGGCGAGATTGTCGTCCACGGTCTGCGGATGCACAACGATCACGTGGGGCACGAATTCCATAATGGCTTCCACCCCTTCGCGCCGGTTTTCGTCGATGTCGGCGATCAGGTGGGTCGGCGCCAGTCGCCGCACCACATCGAGCTTGACGTCCTTGGTGCCGCCGACCTTGGGCACCTGGCGCAGCGTTTCACGCGGATGGACACAAAAGCCGGTGCGGCCGACCAGGCAAGCCGCCAGACCGAGGTCGCAAACCAGTTCGGTGAGGCTCGGCACCAGGCTGACGATGCGCGGCACGCCCTCCAATCGCAGGTGTTCACGCCCCAGGGCGTCGACCAGCGCCATTACAGATCCAGGCCGCGCGGCTTTCTTCCGGCGCGGGTGCACAGGGCGTCGAACACCGGATTGGGCAGCAAGCGCATCAACTTTGCCAACACGCCCATCTGCCAGGGAATCACGGTGTAGCTGGTGCCGCGCTCGATGGCGCGGGCGAAACGCCGCGCCGCCTGGTCGGCGGGCATGAGAAAGGGCATGGGGTAGGGATTATCGACGGTCATCGGTGTCGCGATATAGCCGGGCGCGATGGTGACCACCTTGACCCCGCTGCCGCGCAATTCGACACGCAGCGCTTCCAGGTAGGCGATGGTCGCCGCCTTCGACGCCGAGTAGGCGCCGGCCCCAGGCAGGCCGCGAATGCCGGCCACCGAGGCGATGCCCACCAGGCGCCCGCTGCCGCGCGCCTTCATGGCCGCGATGAAGGGCTGGAAAGTTTGCGCCATGCCCATGACATTGGTTTCGAAGATGCGGCGGAATGCCGCCAGGTCGCCGGCTTCATCCGCCAGCGTGCCGGCCGATACGCCGGCATTGGCGATGACAATATCCGGGCAGCCGTGGCGGGCAATGAAATCCGCGGCAGCCGCTTGAACTGCCGCGGCATCGGCGACATCCAGCGGATAGCAGTGATGTGTGCCGGGAAGTTCCGCGGCCAGCGCGGAAAGTCGGTGCTGGCGACGCGCCGCCAGCCCCAGCGTGGCACCGCTCGCGGCGTAATGGCGGGCCAGCGCCGCACCGATGCCGCTGGAAGCGCCCGTCACAAAACAACAAGTTTCAGTGGAGGCCAACGCCGACATCATTGGCGTCAAGCGCAGCGGCCGTAACCAAAAACCCGCACTAGCGGACGCCCGTTTCAGTACGGGCGCGCTCCACCAGTTGATCGATGGTGGCCAGCAGATCCTCGTAGTTGCCCTGTGTCAGCGCCAGATACCTGCCCTGCACCATCACCGCCGGAACGCCGCTCAGGCCTGCCGCCGGGCCAAGTTCGCGGGCCTGCTGGATACGGCTCTGCACACCGGACGAGGACCAGGCTTCCCTGAATTTTTTGGTGTCGACGCCCTTTTTCGCCACCCACTCGAACAGAACTCTTTCGTCGTCGAGGCGCTGGCGATCGACGTGTATCGCAATGAACACGTCGCTGTGCAATTTCTCGACCAGGGTCATGGCTTCCAGCGTGTAGTACAGCTGCGCAGCGGGTGCCCACTTGTTGTTGGGGAATAACGCCGGCACGCGGCGGAAACTGACATGGGCCGGAAGCTTTTTTACCCACGCGGCAAGTATCGGCTCGAAATCAAAGCAATGCGGACAACCGTACCAGAAGAATTCGGTCACCTCGATCTTGTCTTTTGGCGCCGCCAGCGGCGGGTTGATCACGCGAAAATCCTGGCCCGCCTTGAGTTCAGCGGCGTCCGCCGCAAGCGCCAGGCAGAAGCCAAGCGCCGCGATGGCTGCCGCCAGATAGCCACGCCATGATGTCATCGCCGCCTCCTACTCTGTTTGCTTGATCACCGTGCCCTGGACGCCGGATTGCGACAACAGCGTTCGCGCCTGGTTCATTTCATCCGGATCGCGGAAGGGGCCGACGCGCACACGATGCATGATGCCCTTCTCGGGGATGGTGACTTCCTGCACGCTGGCTTCGAGCCCGGTAAGTGCGAGCTTCGCCTTGAGGTTGTCGGCATCGGCGGGCTTCTGGAAGGCGCCCACCTGGAGAAAGAAGATGGTCACCGGCGCCGACTTGGCCTCGACGCCAGGCGTGACAGCCCCCGCCGCGGGCGGCGCGACCCCGGGCGGCGCGACCCTTGGCGCGGCAGTGCCTGGCGCGGCCGGTTGCTTGCCTTCGAGGATGTCATAGAACTCGAAACGGCCGGGGGGCTTGTCACCGGCCTTGCCGGGCAGAGGCGCAGGCGTCTGCGCCGTCGCCCCGCCGTTGCCAACGCCGTTGCCGGCCTTGGGTGCGCCTTCATATTTGTTCTGGAAGGGCAGCGGCGACTTGTTGAGATACCAGACCACGCCGAAGGCGATCGACACGCCGATGACGAGGCCGATGAAAATACCGAGCAGCGTGCCGCCGCTGCTCTTGCTCTGCGGAGCGCGCGACTTCGATGCCGCCTGAAAAGGCTGGTCGAATTTTCCGTGTTTGCCCATGGTCACATGCTCACCGGTTGCGAAACGCCCAGCAGGGAGAGGCCGTTCTGCAGCACCTGCCGCGTCGCCAGGGCCAGCGCCAGGCGCGCCGCGCGAGTCGCGGGCTCGTCGACCAGCAGCCGCTCGGCGTTGTACCAACTGTGGAAATCGCCGGCCAGATCCTTGAGGTAGAAGGCCAGCGCGTGCGGCGCATAGTCGCGCGCGGCCTGCTGGATCAGCTCGGGAAACTCCGCCAGCCGCGCGCACAGCGCGAACTCGCGCTCGTGCTGTAGCGGCGTCAGATCGGCCGCGGCAAGCGCCGCCGGCTCGCCGTCCCATTGCACCAGCACCGAACAGATCCGGGCATGGGCATACTGGACGTAATACACCGGGTTGTCGTTGCTCTGCGACTTGGCCAGGTCGAGGT
>CAZYTN010000300.1:0-3067 GCA_964650115.1 uncultured Sulfuritalea sp. | reverse complement strand
TGCATTGCTTGACATCGGCCACCTTGGAATCGAGCGCCGGATCGTAGTCCTCGTCGAGCGGAAAGACGCAGACCCGCTCGCCGCTGGCGCGGCCGGCCGCCACGGCCATGGCGCCGAGCGCATCGCTGCTGGCAAACACGCCCGAGTAGCGGGCGCCCAGCGCGACATGCATGGAGCCGGTCAGCGTCGCGAAATCGATCACCAGATCGGGCTTTGCCCGCTTCTTGCCACCTTTGCCTCCGGTCGCCATGAGCAAGGCATCGGCCAGCACCATGCGGCCTTCGGCATCGGTATGAACGACCTCGATGGTGGTGCCGTCCAGCGCCGTAATGATGTCGTTCTGCTTGTAGGCGCCCGGCGACAGATGGTTGTGGGCAATTGCCAGCCAGCAGTCGATGACGACCGGCAGCTTCATTTCGGCCGCCGCCAGCACCAGCGCCAGGGCCACCGCGGAACCGTTCATGTCCTCATGCATGCCGGCCATGTAGCGGGCTGGCTTGAGGTTGTGGCCGCCGGTGTCGAAACAGATGCCCTTGCCGACCAGCGCCACGGTCCTTTTCGCCGCCGCATTTTTCAGCCTTGGCCGCCACGACAGATGCAAGATGGCCGCGTCCTCGTGATGCGAGCCCTGCGCCACGGCACAGAAAGCCCCGGCACCCATCTTGCGCAGGCTCCTGAAATCGAATTCCTCGATGGCCAACCCGGTTTCTTCCGCCAGGCCACGAATCCGCCTGCGATAGGTCGCCGGCGTCAGTTCGTTGGGGGCCAGGGTGGTCAGTTCACGCGCCAGCAGGTTGGCACGAGCCAGTGCGGCGACCGGGCCGAAATCGGAATTCGTCAGCGAGGAGAAAAGGTCGATCTGCGCCAGGATCGCTGCCGGCTTCTTCTTGCGCACCGGCAGCGGCACGCCGTTGATTTGAGCCACATAGACCGCATCGCGGGCCACATCGTCCATGCCCTCGCCGGCCGCAACCCAGATCGAAAGCCGCTTCGGCGTCTCGTCCAGCAGCAGCATCGCGGCCTTGCGCAAGCGCGTCAGGCGCTCGAAGCGCGACAGCGTGTGGTCCGCCATCAACAGGGCAAGACGCCGGCCATCAGGCAGATCGAGCGCCAGGGGCGTCTTGGCCAGTTCCCTGGGCTTCATCGCCTTGCGCTTCAACACCGCCCGCCACTGGGCTTGCTGTGGCAGGTCCGCCGGCAAGGCTTCACTCACCGGCAGAACAATCAGGCCATGGGAGGCCCCGTCGAGCTGCGCGTAGTCGCGTACCGGGCGCAATGCAATGCGGGGGAGCGTCATGAATGATTCCAGTAAAATGAGCCATCAATTATATGTGCCGCCGCCTCCCATGCGTCCCTACCTCGATCTGATGCGCCACGTGCTCCTGCACGGGCAGGAAAAGTCCGACCGCACCGGCACGGGTACGCGCTCGGTATTCGGCTGGCAGATGCGCTTCGATCTGGCGGAAGGGTTTCCGCTGCTGACGACCAAGAAGCTGCACCTGCGCTCGATCATCCACGAATTGCTGTGGTTCCTCCAGGGCGACACCAACATCCGCTACCTGAAGGAAAACGGCGTTTCGATCTGGGACGACTGGGCCGATGCCAGGGGCGATCTCGGTCCGGTGTACGGCCATCAGTGGCGGCACTGGCCGGCCGGCGGCGGAAATGAGATCGACCAGATCGCGCAACTGATCGAAGGCCTGAAAAGGAATCCCGATTCGCGCCGGCACATCGTTTCGGCCTGGAACCCGGCCGACATTCCGCAAATGAAACTGCCGCCCTGCCACGCCCTGTTCCAGTTCTATGTCGCCCCTGCGACAGGCCCGGGACAGGCTCCCAGGCTGAGCTGCCAGCTCTACCAGCGCAGCGCCGACATTTTCCTCGGCGTCCCCTTCAACATCGCCTCCTATGCGCTGTTCACTCTGATGGTGGCGCAGGTCTGCGACTTCGCTCCCGGCGATTTCGTGTGGACCGGCGGCGACTGCCACCTCTATTCGAACCACATGGAGCAGGCCCGCCTGCAACTTTCCCGCGAGCCGCGCAAATGGCCGACCATGAAATTGAATCCGGCGGTGAAGGACATCTTCGGCTTCCGTTACGAGGACTTCGTCCTGCAAGGCTACGACCCGCATCCGCACATCGCGGCGCCGGTGGCCGTGTGATCCTCGGGGCGGACATAGGCGGCACCAAGACGCTGCTCGGACTGGCAGACGATAGCGGCTTGGTGGTTGATCGCCGTTATGCCAACGCCGACTTTCAGAATTTTGCCGGCGTCCTCGCCGCGTTCTTCGCCGAGACACATACGGAACCCTCGCTGGTTGGCGGCGGCTGCCTCGCCGTGGCCGGCCCGATTGCCGATGACGGCCGCTCGGCACACCTGACCAATCTGCCCTGGAGCATCGACGTCGCTGCGCTGTCGAACCGCTTCGGCCTGCCCGCCCTGCGTCTGGTAAACGATTTCGCGGCTGCTGCCATGGGTGCCGTCACCGCGTCCCCCGCGCAACGATTCACCCTGCAGCCAGGGGAACCGCTGGCCACGGCGCCCTGTCTCGTCGTCGGCGCCGGCACCGGCCTCGGCATGGCCATCGTCCTGCCCGGGAACGGAGGCTGGCGCATCGTCGCGGGCGAAGGCGGCCATGTCGCCTTCGCGCCTGCCGATGCGCAGCAGCTCGCCCTGTGGACTTTCCTCCAGGCACGACATGGCCGGGTTACCTGGGAACGGGTGGTTTCGGGGCCGGGGCTCGCTGTTATCCATGAGTCGCTCGGCGGCGTCGCGCTGACGCCGGAACAGGTCACCATGACAGCGCTGGCCAAACCGGACAGCACCGCGGGCCGCTCGCTGGACCTGTTTCTCGCCGCCTATGGCGCTTTCGCCGGCGACATGGCGCTGGCCTGCCTGGCGCGTGGCGGCGTTTTCCTCGCCGGCGGTATCGCGGCCGGCTTGCTGCCGCTCCTGCAACAGGGCGGCTTTCTTGCCTCCTTCAATGCCAAGGCCGAACACGCCGCGATCGTCGAGCGCATGCCGATCCACGTCGCCACCGATCCGCTGCTGGGACTGCACGGCGCA
>CAZYTN010000299.1:0-3074 GCA_964650115.1 uncultured Sulfuritalea sp. | reverse complement strand
CGCGCAGGCTGTAGGGCTCGAATACCTTGTCGCCGAAATCGCTGGTCTTGATGTTCTGCGCGACAAAATCGATCTTGCCCTTGAAATCCTTTTCGACGATTTCCAGCACACGCTTGTCGCCCAGCGTGAATTCCCAGTGGCCGGCCATGATATCCACGCCGAGCAGCTTGCAGGCATCGACCATGTCCTGCCCCTGGCTCCACAAGGCGGTGGCGGAGCCTTGCCAGGTATCGCCGCCGTCGAGCAGCAAGGCGCCGGGGCGTCCCGCGCGCAGGCGCTTGACGAGTGTCGCGAGATGGGCAAAGCCGCCGACCTTGCCATAGGTTTTGGCGGCGCTTTCGAAGTTGAGGTAGGTGAAGGCGTGGGCTTCGATGCCGCCGGCCTTGACGTTGAAGGCCTTCAGCAGATGCTCGCCGACCAGGTGCGGGGCTTTGCCCATTGCACCGGCGATGCCGAGGTTGACGCTCGGTTCGCGGAAATGGATGGGCATCAGCTGCGCATGGCAGTCGGTGAAATGCAGCAGATGGACATTGCCGAATTTTTTCAGTTCATAGAAGCTGTCGCCCTTGCCTGCGGCCCAAACCGGGCGGGCATCGAGGGCAAATCCGGCGGCGGAAGCGGCGGCAAGGAGTTGCAGAAATTCGCGGCGATTCATGGAAGACATTACAGGCTCCTCAGGACTATCCCGCCAGGGGACAACGTCACTGCATTCAGCAGAGACACAAAAAAGCCTGGCCGCAGGCCAGGCTTTTGGGGCTGACGCATTTATTTGTTGACGGGTGATTCGGGATCGAGCAACAAGGCAACCAGGTCCTTGATCTGCTTTTCCTCCAGCGCGCCGACCTGCCCGAAACGCGGCATTTCCGAGCAGACGTTGTGGGCCTTGGCGTTGTAGATCTTGGAATAGGCGTATTTCTGGATCTCGGGCGTATTGCCGCGCAACTTGCCGAACTGATAGAGGCTCGGTCCGATCGTGCCGTAGGAGGTCTCCTTGGGTGCGATCTGGTGGCAGTTGTAGCAGTTGCCGCCCACCGGCAGGCCGGGCTTGTCGGACCAGGTGAAACCGCGGCCGCTCTGGGCAATCTTTTCGCCGGACTTCCAGTCGCCGATCAGTTTGCCGTCGGCCGGGTATTTCACGCCCGCCAGTTGATCGGCTTCCAGACGCTTGGCGACGTATTCGGGCGGATTGTTGCCGGTGCGGTTGCAGATCGTCTGCAGGCCATCTTCGGCCAGGCGGTCGATCGACGCCTGGCCTCGCGGCTGAAAGTCCTTCTTGAAGGCGGCGATGGCCTTGGCGCGATAGTCTCCGTCTGCGGCAGCTGGCACGGAAAACACCAGGGTAGCGGCCATGGTTGCGGCCAGAATAATTTTCGTGGTCATGTCTGTCTCCCTGTTAGCGCTTGATGCCCGGGCCTTTGTAGACCTGGCCGTTGGCATTGCCGATCATGTAGGTCAGCAGATACGCGATGGCGTCGGAGGCGTATTTCGGCTGGGGGAAGCGCTGCTGGCGGAAGCAGTCGCCCATGCGCCACTGGTGGGTGAGCATCACGCCGCCGGTCATGCGGTAGCCCGGCCAGCCCTGCACACCCTTCATGGCTCCAGTGGCAGTGCTGAGGTTGGGCAGGTTCTGCATGCGGATGCGCTTGCCGTCCGAGCCATGACAGGTATTGCAGGAGAAATCGTAGGGTCCGGCACGATAGGCGGCCATCGCCTTGCCGACTTCATACGCATCGCGTACCTTCGGATCGTTCAGCGGTACGGCGATTTTCATGTTTCGCGAATGACCGGCGACATAGGTGACCAGATTGGTGACGTCGGGCGTGAAGGTTTCGTTGGCAAAGGGCTTGCTGGCGATGTCGTCGAACTTGAAGCCCTGCTTTTCGACCATGCACCAGACGATGCGTCGTTCGGCGTCCATCACGGCATCGGCATCGGCGAAATAGCGCGGCATCTTGACATAAGCGCCTTCGACCTTGCCGATCCCTTGTCCAAGGTTACAGCTTTCGGCAAGGGAGACATTCTTCGGGCCGCGCTTGCTCTTCCATTGCTCCTGGCCCTTGGCCTCAAACAGTTCGGCCGGATTGCTGTCCTCCATCTCGGCGCGGAACTTCTCGAATTCCAGCGTCGCGGCGTCCTTTTCTTCGACCGCCGGCGCTGCGGCCGTTTTAGCGACCGGCTTGGCCGCCGGCTTCTTGGGGGTCTGGGCGAATGCGCCACCCACCACAGCCAAGGCGCAGAGCGCGCCAATGATGTTTTGCTTCATGGTCTCCTCCTGTCAAGGAATTGGCGGGTATGTCCCGCCTGAGTTTTTATTGGTGGATGAAGCGTTCAGGCAACCGCGGCTTCGTCGGTCCTCTTGTCGCCCTTGTTGTCTACCCAGCTGACGACGACCTTGTCGCCAACTTTTGCGCCCTTCATCTTGAAGCCGAATACCGGGTTGCGCGACACAGAGGTGCCGATCTGCCCGTCGACCACTCGCTTGCCGCCGACATCGACCGTCATCGACTGGATGAAATGGGCCGGCACGGTGGCGCCGGCGGCGTCCTTGCGCTGGCCGGTTTCCATTGCGTGCCCCATCAGGACACGAATCTCTGTGACATCGCCCTTCAATTGGGCGCGAATTTTCATCGGATCTGCCATGGTTTCTTCCTTTTCCTTGTGAGTGGATCAGCCGCCGCAGCCGCCGACGGTGACCTTGACTTCCTTCTGCGCCGTATAGAACTTGCCATCCGCCTTGGCAACCGCCTTGACCAGCGACGTCTGGCCCATTTTCAGGCGCGCCGAAGCTTCGGGCAAGGCACCATTGGCAAAATCAAATTGGGCGGAAAGTGGCTGTGGGTTTTTCTCGACCAGGATCGCAATCGAAGTGGTCTTGGGAATGTTGCTGACAACGTCTACCGGCACCACGGCGCCGTTTTCGGCGATGTCGGGAACCTTGAGAATCAGGTCCTTGCTGTCGGCAGGCGCTGCGGCGCCGATACCCTTCAAGGCACCGGCCGTGTCCTTGGCTTCAAATGCGGCCTTGTTCCACTCTGCGGCCATTACTTGCGTCGGGCGCAAGGCGCCGGCGGCGA
>CAZYTN010000298.1:0-3078 GCA_964650115.1 uncultured Sulfuritalea sp. | reverse complement strand
TCGTCGATCCAGGCCTGCTGTATCGCTTCGAGCTGCTTTTCGCCGCAGTGGCTCTCACTTTCCTCGAAGCCGGGCAGGTCCATGACCCAGGTCATCAGGTCGACAAAATTGATGCGGGTCGGGTCGACCTCCGGATGCGCTTCGGCAAGTGCGATGGCAACGTCGAGGCTGTCGATCCACTTCATTTCTTGTGTCCTTCCTTGACCATGTTGATGGTGTACTTCGGAATCTCGATCACCAGCGGCACCTTGCCGACGAGAGCCTGGCAGGAAAGCCGCGACTTCGGCTCCAGACCCCAGGCCTTGTCGAGCAGATCCTCTTCGAGTTCCTCGGCCTCGGCCAGCGACTCGAAACCTTCGCGCACCACGACATGGCAAGTGGTGCAGGCGCAGGATTTCTCGCAGGCGTGCTCGATGTCGATCTCGTTGCCGAGCAGTGCGTCACAGATCGAAATACCGGGTTCGGCATCGATCACCGCGCCCTCGGGACACAACTCGACATGGGGAAGAACGATTATCTGGGTCATGGTGATAACTGATCGACTTTTCGTCCGGCGAGTGCACGCTGCACGCTCTGGTTCATGCGCCGCGCCGCGAATTCATTGGTTGCGGCGCTCAGGGATTGCATGGCTTGATCGATAGGTCGCCGATCATCGCCAATCATCACGGCCTGCAGCCGGGCCATGGCCTCGTCGATATGTGCGCGCTCCAGGGTCGACAGCAGGGACGCATCATTCTCCAGTGCAGACTGGGTGGCCTCGATCAGGCGTTGTGCCTCCACTTGCGCTTCGCGCAGGGCGCGGCGGAAGGCGTCATCGCCGGCATGGCTGAAGCTGTCCTTGAGCATGCCGGCAATTTCGTCATCGGAAAGGCCATAGGCAGGCTTGACCTCGATGCGCGCCTCGCGCCCGCTGGTCTGCTCGCGCGCCGTGACCGACAGCAGGCCATCGGCATCGACCTGGAAGGTGACGCGGATTCGCGCCGCCCCTGCCACCATGGGCGGGATGCCGCGCAACTCGAAGCGCGCCAGGCTGCGGCAATCGGACACCAATTCGCGTTCGCCCTGCACCACCTGGATCGCCATCGCGGTCTGGCCGTCCTTGAAGGTGGTGAATTCCTGGGCACGCGCGATCGGGATCGTCGAATTGCGCGGAATCACCTTTTCCACCAGGCCGCCCATGGTCTCCAGTCCCAGCGACAGCGGGATCACGTCGAGCAGCAGCCAGTCGTCGCCCGCAGCGCGGTTTCCCGCCAGCAGGTTGGCCTGGGTTGCCGCGCCCAGCGCCACCACTTTCTCCGGATCGAGGTTGTTGAGCGGTTCCTGCTTGAAAAGCTCGGCCACCGCATGCTGGATCTGCGGCATCCGCGTCGAGCCGCCGACCATCACCACACCGCGCACGTCGGCCACGGTGAGGCCGGCGTCACGCAAAGCCTTCTTGGTCGGCGCAATGGTCTTCTGCACCAATGTACGGGAAATTTCTGTAAACACTTCAGTGCTCAGCACCAGATCAACGTACTCGCCGCTAGCGAGTTTGACGGTGATCGGCGCCTCGCCGTGCTGCGAGAGATATTCCTTGGCTTCACGCGCCCGCACCTGCAACAGGCGCACATCGTGCGGCGACAGGGGCGCCAGCTTGGCCTGCTCGCTGATCCAGCAGAACACGCGATGGTCGAAGTCATCGCCGCCAAGCGCGGAATCGCCGCCGGTGGCCATGACCTCGAAGACGCCTTTCGAAAGGCGCAGGATGGATATGTCGAAGGTGCCCCCACCGAGGTCGAACACCGCGTAGATACCTTCGGCCGAATTGTCCAGGCCATAGGCAATCGCGGCGGCGGTCGGTTCGTTCAACAGGCGCAACACGTTGATGCCGGCAAGGCGCGCCGCATCCTTGGTGGCCTGGCGCTGCGCATCATCGAAATAGGCCGGCACGGTGATCACGGCGCCGGTCAGTTCGCCGCCCAGCGAGGCTTCGGCCCGGTTGCGCACCGTCTTCAGGATTTCCCCCGAGATTTCGACGGGGCTCTTGATGCCGGCAATGGTCTTCAGCTTGACCATGCCTTCGGTATCGACGAAGTCGTAGGGCAGGGTTTCGATGTGGGCGATGTCGTGCCTGCCGCGGCCCATGAAGCGCTTTACCGAAACAATGGTGTTCTTCGGATCGATCGATTGCTTCGCTTCCGCGCCGTAGCCCACCTCGACGTTGCCATCGGCCGCATAGGCGACCACCGAAGGCAGCAAGGGCCGTCCCTGGACGTCATTGAGCACCACGCTCATGCCGCTCCTGACCGTGGCGACCAGGGAATTGGTGGTACCGAGGTCGATGCCCACCGCAAGACGATGCTCGTGGGGTGCGGCGGATTCTCCCGGCTCCGCAATTTGAAGAAGTGCCATGTTTTTCTTTTAAGCAGTGACGGCTTCGAGCGCGTCGTCGATTTCGTTCAGCAGTTTTTCCTGAAACATCAGTTGTCGTACCAACTTGGCCGCCGCGTCAAGATCGCGGGTTACGTCGATCAAAGCGGCCAGCCGCTCGTAGTCGTTCCTGATCTCGTCCAGCAGGCGCACCCGAACCGCGTCCAGTGCATCTTCGTCCGCCGCCGAGCGGGCTTCTTCCACGGTCTCGCGCAATTCCATCTGACTCATCAGAAACTCCGCGGGCATTGCCGTGTTGCTTTCGATCTGCGGATCGTGGCCCAGCAGCTGCAGCAGATAGCGCGCGCGCCTGCCCGGCGACTTCAGGGTCTGGAAGGCCTCGTTGATCCGCGTCGCCCATTGCATGGCAAGCCGCTGGTCGGCCTCGGATGCATGCGCATGCTTGTCCGGATGTACCCGGGACTGGATCGCACGAAAAGAGTCATCCAGGCTTTCCGGATCGAGCGCCTGCACTCGCGGCAGGCCAAACAGCGTGAAGTGATCGGCAGCGAAGTTCAGGTCGAACGTGGTCATTGCGAGTCGGTCAGGCGAGCATCAGGTATTGAAGGACTCGCCGCAGCCGCATGCATCCTTCACGTTCGGGTTGTTGAACTTGAAACCCTCGTTGAGGCCCTCGCGCGCATAGTCGAGCTCGGTGCCGGCCAGATA
>CAZYTN010000297.1:0-3079 GCA_964650115.1 uncultured Sulfuritalea sp. | reverse complement strand
GTCGGCGGCCTGCTGGGCAACCAGGTCGGCTCAGGCACGGGCAAGACCGTCGCTACCGTGGCCGGCGCCGCCGGCGGCGCCTATGCGGGAAATCAGATCCAGAAGCAGGCGAGCAGCAAGAGGATGGTCAAGGTGACGGTCAAGTTCGACAATGGCTCGCAGCGCGACTTCGACTTCGAGAGCGATCAAAGCCCGTACCCGAAGGGTGCTCGCGTCCAGCTGCGCGATGGCCAGCTCATGCAATATACCGCCCCGTAAAAATCTTCGGTTTCCGCTATCGCCAGGCGGCGTCCGGCAATGCATTGTGCCGATGCCGGGCGGGGTATCATTCGCGGCAGACACCCAACAGGATTCATTGTTTGAAAATCCCTCCCGTTGAACCCGGCACCGTCGGCCCCTGTCCGGTGGCGCCCGATGCCTTGCAGGGCATCAAGCGACAGCAGACCAATCCCGCGCGCTGGAACGGCGCCGGCTGGCAGGACTTCATTGTTGCGTTGAGTGCCGCCGGTGTCGAACTCGCCGAGGGTGCTGCCGCTTGCGGCGTGTATGCCACCGATGCCGGCGGCACCGCCTACGGTTTGCCGCATGGCGTGGTGCTGGCGCGCAGCGCCAAGCAGGTTTCGCTGCTGCTCCAGGCCGCCCAGGCCCACCGCGTGCCGGTGACGGTGCGCGGCGGCGGCTTGACGACGGAAGGCGAATCGGTGGCTTTCGGCGGCGTGCTGCTGGACATGAGCGGCATGAGCCGCGTGCTGGGCATCGATGCCGCGGCACTGACGGTGCGCACCGAGGCCGGCATCTTCTGGCACAGCCTGGCCGAGGAACTGCGCCGCGAAAATCTCGATTACCTCTCGGCGCCGCTCAACCTGACTTCGTCGGTGGGCGGCACCCTGGGCGTCGGCGGCATCGACGTGAATTCGGCGCGACTCGGCTGCAGCGCCGACCAGGCGCTGTCGCTGCAGGTGGTGACGCCCACCGGCGAGATCGTCGAATGCTCGGACAGCGAAAATCCCGAGCTGTTCCAGCGCGTGATCCTCGGTTACGGCCAGTTCGGCATCGTCACCGCAGCGACGCTGCGCGTGCGCCCCTACACGCCGCTCAAAATGCACTACTACTATTACTCGTCGCTGCGCACGGCCATCGAGGATCTGCAACTGCTCGACCGCAACGATGCCAGCGACTATTCGGGCATCCTCACCATCATGGATTGCGCGGTGAACCTGTTGGTGGCTTTCGATTCCGACGCGCGCGAAGCGGCGTTTCGCCAGAACTGGAAATCGAAACTGCGCGGTTTCGGCGAGGCCGGCTTCGGACTCTGCATGCTCGGCCACTATGCCCTGCGCCCATGGCGGGCGGGTGAGGCTCTGTACCTGCTGCGGCGCAAGCGCGAGGTGTTTCCCGAGTTCCGCCGCGCCGAGTACATGCGCGATGGGAAAATGCATGACCGTAGCGTGGTGTTTTCGCGCGCGGTCTGGAAACACTGGGGTTCGCGCAACATGGTGATACCCGACCTGGCGACCGGCGCGGACCGCTTCATCGAGGCGGTGGAACGCGGCAATGCGGTCTGCCGCAAATATTTCAGGCGCTACACCCTGTATTGCGTCGGCATCAAATTGCGGCCCGACCATCGGCCGCACTACGAAATGTCCTGCGTCCCTCCCGCTGCGGAGGGCTGGGCCTACGGCTGCGAATTCGAGCCGATGATTGAAGGCGAGGTCTACAGCCGCGATCATTTCCAGGCCTTCAAGAATGCGATCTACGACGTCGGTGTCGACCTGGGCGCCAGCTATTACCGCTTCGGCGGCATGATGAAAGGTTATATCCGGCGTGTCTTCGGCGACGCGCTGGTGGATCGGCATCTGGCCATGAAGCGCCGTGCCGATCCGGCCATGATCCTCAACCGGGACGTGATTTTCTGATGTTCGGAATATTCGCCACGGCGCCTGCCGTCTCCCGCAGCTATGCCGACTGCAGCGGCTGCAGCGTGTGTTTTCTGGTGTGCCCCATGTGGCGCAGCCATCGCGATCCGCGCTTCAGTCCGGAAGGCATCGCCAAGGCCTTGCAGTGCGGGGCGACGGCGCCGGACCTCGCGGCTGCACTGGATGCCTGTTCGCTCTGCGGCGCCTGCGATCCGGCCTGCCCGGAAGGTATCGACCTGCCCGGCTTGATCATGGATTTGCGGCGAAAGTTGGCAAACTCGTTGCCTTTGCCGTCGCCGCGCCCCGCCGTGCTGGAGGACCTGTACGCCCGGCTGCAGCAGGGCGCGGAGGTTGCCGCCGCGCCTGTCGTTGCGCGTTCCGCCCCGCTGCTGCTGGCGGGACCTGAGCTGCGCGGCCACCCGGCCTTGCTGGCGCAAGTCCAGGCCTTGCTCGGCCTGGCGATCGTCGAGGACGATGGCGCCGACATCGCGCTGGCGCTCGAAGCGGGTGTCGAAATTCCGCAAGCCCGCCTGCAGCGGTTTCTCGATTCCTTGCGCGGTCACAGCATCGTGGCGGCGGATGGCCTGCTGCTGCGCCAGTTGCGCCGCTGGCTGCCCGGATCGCAGCGCATGGGGCTGGGAGCGGCCCTGAGCACCCGCACGGCGGTGCGCAGCAATCTGGTCGCCAGCGACCTTTACGTGATCGAGCCGCGCGCCTTCCATGCCGATTACGAGCGCATGGTGTCCTACTATGACCGGCTGCAGCGCGAAACCGGCTGCAGCCTCAGCCTCGACCTGCAGCGCATCGCGATTCCCGCCGTGGCGCAGGGCCTGTCGCAGAAGCTGGGACTGAAGCCCGGCGACGATGACGCGCAGGCGAAGTGGATACTGCAGGGGCGCAAGCCGGCCCGCATCGTGGTCGAAAGCCTGGCCGATCTCGCCGCTTTCGAACGCGCCTGCGACCTGCCTGTTGTACACCTTGCGGAATTGGGGGAAGATCCGCAAATGATGAAGAAGTTTCGCCATGCGTTCGGTTGATGTCGTGATCGTCGGCGCCAGCCTGGCCGCCGCCGCCGCGGCCAAGCGCACGGTCGACGCCGGTCTGGAAACCGTGATCCTGGAGCGCAAGGAATTGCCGCGCCACAAGATCTGCAGCGGCATCCT
>CAZYTN010000296.1:0-3080 GCA_964650115.1 uncultured Sulfuritalea sp. | reverse complement strand
CTGGCGCGCGCGGCCGACCTGGTCTGGGTGCGCGAGGGCGTACTGCAGAACCCGCACTACAAGAACATGGGCAATCTCTACGGCTCGGAATACTGGACCTATCTGCTGCCGCGTCGTGTCGGCGAGGAAGGCGCGCGCGACATCATGCGCGACCGCCAGCCGCTGACGGCGCGGCGCGCGGTGGAAATCGGTTTTTCGGATGCCTGCCTGGCCGGCGATGCCCAGGCCTTCCGCATCGACGTTGCGCGGCGCGCGGCGGAGATTGCGGCCGCCCCCGATCTGGCCGAACGGCTCGCGGCCAAGCGCGCGACCCGCGCCCGCGACGAGGCCGCCAAGCCGCTGGCCGCGTATCGCGAAGAAGAATTGAGCCACATGCGGCGCAACTTCTACGGCTTCGATCCGAGCTACCATGTCGCGCGCCACCACTTCGTGCGCAAGTCGCTGGCCTCGTGGACGCCGCGACACCTCGCCCGTCATCGTGACCTCGGCTGGACCGTTCCGCCGTGAAACCCCGCACGCCATTGACGGTACTGGTGGTCGACGACGAGCAGCGCTCGCTGGAAACCCTGCGCCGCACGCTGGAGGAGCACTTCACCGTGTTCACCGCGCCCTCGGCCGAAGATGGCGAAGCCATCATGGCGCGCGAGTTCGTCCATATCGTGCTCTCCGACCAGCGCATGCCGGGCACCCAGGGCGTCGAGTTCCTGCGCCGCGTGCGTTCGCAGTGGCCCGACACTGTGCGCCTGATCCTCTCCGGCTATACCGACGCCGAGGACATCATCGCCGGCATCAATGAAGCCGGCATCTGGCAATACCTGCTGAAGCCCTGGCATCCCGAGCAACTGCTGCTGACGCTGAAGAGCGCGGCCGAACTGTGGCGGTTGCAACAGGAGAACCAGCGCATGTCGCTGGACCTGCGCGACAGTCCGGAACACCTGGTGCAGCGCGTCGCCAGCCGGCGCGGCAAGCTGCGCGCGCGTTACGGTTTCGAGCGTCTGGTGCGCGCCGCCGGCAGTCCGCTCAACGGCGTCTGCGATCTGGCGCAGAAGATTGCCGCACATGAACTTTCGGTGCTGGTCACCGGCGAGTCGGGCACCGGCAAGGAACTGCTGGCGCGCGCCATCCACTTTGCCAGTGGGCGCGCCGAACGGCCCTTCGTCGTCGAGAACTGCGGCGCGCTGCCCGATACCCTGCTCGAAGCCGAACTCTTCGGCCACAAGCGCGGCGCCTTCACCGGCGCCCACGAAGACCGCATCGGCCTGTTCCAGCAGGCCGATGGCGGCACGCTGTTCCTCGACGAGATCGGCGACACCTCGCCGGCCTTCCAGGTCAAGCTGCTGCGCGCGCTGCAGGAAGGAGAGGTGCGCCCGGTCGGCAGCCCGCGCGCGGTGCCGGTCGATGTGCGCATCATCGCCGCGACCAATCGCGACCTCGAAGCCGACGTCGCCAGCGGACGCTTTCGCCGCGACCTCTATTACCGCATCGCCGGCATCGGCCTGCACATGCCCAGCCTGCGCGAGCGGCCGCAGGACATCCCGCTGATCGTCGCGGCGATGTTCAAGGAGTCGGCGCTGGCGGGACGGCGATTTTCGACGGCGGCGATGAAGGCACTGCTCGCCCATCACTGGCCGGGCAATGTGCGCGAACTGCAGAACGAGGTCATGCGCGCGCTGGCCCTGGGCGAGGGCGAGCTGCTCGATGCCGAGCTGCTGTCGCCGCGTCTGGGGCGCGCGAATGGCGGCGCGGCTGCCGGCGTGACCGATGAAACCGGGGGCGCGACGCTGAAGGACAAGCTCGATCAGGTCGAGGCCCGCCTGATCGCCGACGCGGTGCGGCGGCACCGCGGCAACAAGACGCGGGTGGCCGAGGAACTCGGCCTGACCCGGGTCGGGTTGCGCATGAAGCTGTCCCGGCTCGGCCTCGACGATGCGGAGGGCGAGGCATGAACCTGCTTTGGCTGCAATCCGGCGGTTGCGGCGGCTGCACCCTGTCCTGGCTGGGAAGCGAACACGGGCCGCTGTTCCGCGTACTGGCCGACGAAGGCATCGATCTGCTGTGGCATCCCAGCCTTTCCGAAGCCTGTCTCGATGAGGCGCGCGATCTGATCGCGAACTGTGCCAGCGGCCAGATCGCGGTCGATGTGCTCTGCATCGAAGGCTCCCTGTTGCGCGGGCCGCTCGGCAGCGGCGGCTTTCATCGCTTCGGCGGGGCGCAGCCGATGATCGACTGGGTCCGGCAGATTGCCGCGCGGGCGCGGCATGTGGTTGCCATCGGCAGTTGTTCTTCATGGGGCGGCATCACGGCGGCCGGCATGAACTCGACCGACGCCTGCGGCCTGCAACACGACGGCGAGGCTCCGGGCGGTCTGCTCGGGCCGGATTTCCGCGATGCCACGGGACTGCCGGTGGTCAATGTCGCCGGCTGCCCGCCCCATCCCGACTGGATTACCGAAACCCTGGCGGCGCTGGCGCACGGCCGCCTGCGTTCCGAGCACCTCGACGACTATGGGCGCCCGCGTTTTTACGCCGATCAGCTGGTACATCACGGTTGCCCGCGCAACGAATACTACGAATTCAAGGCCAGCGCCACCAAGCATTCCGACCAGGGCTGCCTGATGGAGCATCTCGGCTGCAAGGGTACCCAGGCGCATGCCGATTGCAACCAGCGCCTGTGGAACGGCGAAGGCTCCTGCCTGCGAGGCGGCTATGCCTGCATCCGCTGCACCGATCCGGGTTTCGAGGAACCCGGTCATGCCTTCGAGGCCACGCCCAAGGTGGCCGGAATCCCCATTGGTCTTCCCGCCGATATGCCCAAGGCCTGGTTCATCGCGCTGGCGGCGCTGTCGAAATCGGCGACGCCGGCGCGCGTGCGCGAGAACGCCACGGCCGATCATCCGCTGCGCGCACCCTCGGTCAAGCGCGGCAAAAGATGAGCGCCGTCCGCCGGGCCGTCCCAAGTACGACGCAGCCAGTCCCATGGAGCGAGCGAGGCTCGCGAACCGTAGTCACCCCCTCGCTCGGCGAGGGGGGCGAAGGCGGGGTTTCGCGGAGCACTGCTCCGCGCCGCCGTAGCCGGCCGGC
>CAZYTN010000295.1:0-3084 GCA_964650115.1 uncultured Sulfuritalea sp. | reverse complement strand
GGATCGCGCGCGGCGAGATCCCGTCGAAAAAAGTCTATGAAGACGAGGAAATCTTCGCTTTTCACGACATCAACCCGATTGCGCCGGTGCATTTCATGATTGTGCCGAAGCTGCACATCCCTTCGCTGATGGAGGCCGACATGAGCCACCAGATGCTGCTGGGGCGTCTTCTTGCGAAGGCTGGCGAATTGGCCAAAGCCCAGGGGCTCAACGAAGGCTTTCGCACCATCATCAACACCGGGCGGATCGGACAGCAGGAGGTGTATCATCTGCACGTTCACATCCTGGGCGGCCCCGAGCCCCTGGGGTCCATGCTTAAGCGCAGAGCGCCTTGAAAGTTCACTGAGCGCGAGGAGAAAACGGAATGGGATCTTTCAGCATCTGGCACTGGCTGATCGTGCTGGTCATCGTCATGCTGGTGTTCGGCACGAAAAAGCTACGCAACGTGGGATCGGACCTCGGCGGCGCGGTCAAGGGCTTCAAGGACGGCATGAAGGAGGCCAGTGCCGACAAATCCGCCGACAAGCCGGCCGAGCCGCAGCAGGTTACCGGTCAGACCATCGACGTCGAGTCGCGTCGGGAACAGACCAAATCCTGATCCCCGGCGGCCGAGCGGTCTGTCTGCTTCTGCAGCCACGATCGCTCCTGCGGCCACTTTTGCCATTTCTCCACTCCCCACGAACCCATGTTCGACGTAGGCCTTTCCGAGTTGATGATCATCGCCGTGGTGGCGCTGGTCGTCATCGGCCCGGAGCGCCTGCCCAGGGTGGCGCGTACCGCGGGTCTCCTTCTCGGTCGCCTGCAGCGCTACGTCAGCGATGTCAAGAGCGACATCAATCGCGAGATCCAGCTTGACGAACTGAAAAAGCTGCAGCAGCAGATGACCGATCAGGTGACAAACCTCGAGGCTTCCGTGACTCACGAAATGCGCGAAGTGGAATCCTCGGTGAATACTGTAGTCGAACCGCTGGCGGCCGATCCCGCCGTCTTGCCAGCGCCGACTTCCGATGCAGTTTCCGCGGCCGGGACGCAGGCAGCATCAACACCGGCGTCTGTCCCCGTCGCCGCAGAAACATTCAAGACCTGATGCCCGACCAGCAAGAGACTTTTCTCTCCCATCTGGTCGAGTTGCGCGATCGCCTGATTCGAATTCTCATTGCGGTCGGGATTGTTTTCGTGCCGCTGGCCTTCTACGCCCGTGAGTTGTATTCGCTGCTTGCCGACCCCTTGCTGAAGAAACTGCCTGCGGGTGGCCAGATGATCGCCACTGATGTGGTCGGCGTCTTTCTGGTACCCATGAAGGTCTCCCTGATGACGGCCTTCCTGGTCGTCTTGCCTTACGTGCTGTATCAGGTCTGGGCCTTTGTCGCGCCGGGGCTGTATGCCCATGAGAAAAAGCTTGCCTTGCCGCTTGTAGCCGCCTCGGTCATCCTGTTTTTCATCGGCATGTCCTTTGCCTACTTCGCCTTCTTTCCGATGGTGTTCGGCTTCATGGCGCAGTTCGCCCCGGAGGGCGTGGCCTGGATGACCGACATCGAGAAGTACTTCTCCTTCGTGCTGACGATGTTCCTGGCTTTCGGCGTCACCTTCGAGGTGCCTATCGTCGTCATCGTGCTGGTCAAGATCGGCCTGGTCGACGTGATCAAGCTGCGCGAGTGGCGACCCTATGTGATCGTTGGCGCCTTTGTCGTCGGCGCGGTTTTCACCCCACCCGACGTGATTTCACAGTTCATGATGGCCGTGCCCTTGTGGCTGCTTTATGAACTGGGGATTGTCCTGGCGAGCGTCATCGTGCGGCCGGCCCCGGAGCCTGTCGGCGAAACGGACTACCGGCCGCCCTCGGATGCGGAAATGAACCGGGAACTCGATCGCGCCGAGCAGCAGTCTCGCGATTAGGAACCCCGGCGGCGGGCGCAGGCGGTGTGCGGTATCAGGGCCGTCGCAGATCGAACCGGGCGCCGGTGTTCAGGACGTACTTGCCGTTGCATGCCACAAACGCAGCTTGTCCAGCGAGACCCGGTCGGCTTCCGGCAGCACCATGCGCGCGCCGTCGAAGTTCTCGTGGATGGTGTAATCGCTGACCGTGATCACGGTGGGAATCCCTGCCGCGAGGCTGGCCGCCAGCCCGTGGGAGGAATCCTCGATGGCGAGGCAATCACGGGGCGGCAGATTGAGTTGCCGCAGCGTCCACAGGTAGATTTCCGGCGAGGGCTTCTTGGCTGTCACGACCGCGCCGGAGGCGATGGCATCGAACCAGGTGTCGGCATTCGGGCCCAGGTTGGCACGCAACAGGCCGACCACGTTTTCCTGCTTGGAACTTGAGGCGATCGCCAGTCGCACGCCTTCGGTGCGTGCATCGCAGATCAGCTGGCCGATGTCCGCCCGCAGCGGAATCGCCCCGGCGGCAAGGAGGCGCTGATAATTGCGCGTCTTGATGTCGTGAATGCGATGCAGCAGATCGTCGAAATCCGGTCGTGCACGCGTGGCAGGGTCGAATTTCTCGGCGTAATGGCGAATTCTTTCCAGTCCGCCGGTGACATCCAGCAAGGTGCCGTAAAAGGCTTCGTCCCAATGCCAGGGCAGCCCTGCTTCTGCAAACGCCGCGTTGAACGCGGGACGATGGCCGTCGCGTTCCGTGTTGGCAAGGGTACCGTCGACATCAAAAATGATCGCGCGCAGAGCCATGATGAGTAACACCCGACATTAAATGAGGGTTAAAGACTAGCCGATTTTTGGCCGGCAGGGAAAATTCGCTGAATATTTATGGGACCCGGTACTTGCTGGTTTTGCTCGGAGCCAGACGGTGCTAGAGTGCACCCGGATTGGCGTCGGCGTCCAGCTGGCGAACCCCAAGCAGAACCGTGACTGGAGACCGAGCGCACGTGAAACCGACGAATATCGGCGTCCACGATTATTTTCACAAAGTCGTGGATTGTCAGTGGGCCTGTCCGGCCCACACCCCCGTTCCAGAGTACATTCGCCTGATCGCCGCCGGTCGATACTCGGATGCCTACATGATCAACTGGCGCTCCAATGTCTTTCCCGGCATCCTGGGGCGCGTTTGCGACCGTCCCTGCGAGCCGG
>CAZYTN010000294.1:0-3086 GCA_964650115.1 uncultured Sulfuritalea sp. | reverse complement strand
ATGCGGTGGAATTGATCCGGCTTGGCGCCGACATCAAGATCGACGGCAACACGGCCTTCGTCAAGGGCGTCGCCAAACTCGACGGCGCCACCGTGATGGCTACCGATCTGCGCGCCTCGGCCAGTCTGGTCATCGCCGGCCTGGTGGCGCAGGGCGAAACCCTGATCGAGCGCATCTACCATCTGGACCGCGGCTACGAGGGGCTGGAGCAAAAGCTGGCGGTTTTGGGCGCCGACATTCGCCGGGTAAAATAGCAATATGAGCGGAATCACCATTGCCCTGTCGAAGGGCCGCATCTTCGAGGAAACCCTGCCTCTCTTGGCGGCGGCGGGCATCGTGCCGGCCGAAGATCCGGAAAAGTCGCGCAAGCTGATCATCGGCACCAACCGCGGCGATGTGCGCGTGGTCATAGTGCGTGCCTCGGATGTGCCGACCTATGTGCAATACGGCGCGGCCGATCTCGGCATCGCCGGCAAGGACGTGCTGCTCGAGCATGGCGGGGCCGGGCTGTATCAGCCGCTCGATCTGAAGATTGCCAAATGCCGCATGTGCGTGGCGGCGCCGGCCGGGTTCGACTATGCGGCGGTCGTTCGGCAGGGCGCCCGCTTGCGCATTGCCACCAAGTACATTGCCGTGGCGCGCGAACACTTCGCGGCCAAGGGTGTCCATGTTGATCTGATCAAGCTCTACGGCTCGATGGAACTCGCGCCACTGGCCGGTCTTGCTGAAGCCATTGTCGATCTGGTGTCCAGCGGCAGTACGCTGAAAGCCAACAATCTGGTCGAGGTCGAGGAGATCATGAGCATTTCCTCGCGACTGGTGGTCAATCAGGCGGCGCTGAAGATGAAGCGCGAATTGCTGCAGCCTGTTATTGCCGCGATTGAGGAAGCCATTCGATGATTCGCCGCTTGTCCACTCGTGATGCCGGCTTTCCGGCAACGCTCGACGCGCTGCTGCATTTCGATGATTCAATCGACGATGCCATTGAGCAAACCGTCACCGAGATCCTCAGGCGGGTTCGCAGCGAGGGCGATGCTGCAGTACTCGATTACACGCGCCGCTTCGATCAACTCGATGTCGGCACTTTGGCCGAACTCGAACTGTCCCGCAGCGAGTTGAGGCAAGCGCTCGACAGACTTCCATTCGCACAGCGTGCCGCGCTTGAAGCGGCGGCGCAGCGCGTCACTTCGTATCACGAAAGGCAGAAGCTCGAATCGTGGAGCTTCACCGAGGCCGATGGCACCCGGCTCGGGCAGAAGATCACGGCGCTGGACCGGGTGGGTCTTTACGTGCCGGGCGGCAAGGCCGCCTACCCGAGTTCGGTGCTGATGAATGCCCTGCCGGCCAAGGTGGCGGGCGTCGGCGAACTCATCATGGTGGTGCCCACGCCGCGCGGCGAGAAGAATGCGCTGGTGCTGGCCGCCGCCTGCCTTTCCGGCGTTGACCGGGTATTCACACTGGGCGGGGCACAGGCCGTGGCGGCGCTGGCCTACGGCACGCAAACCATCCCGCAGGTGGACAAGATCGTCGGCCCCGGCAATGCCTATGTCGCGGCCGCCAAGCGCCGCGTCTTCGGCACCGTTGGCATCGACATGGTGGCCGGGCCGTCCGAAGTGCTGATCATCGCCGATGCCTCGGCCAATCCCGACTGGGTCGCGATCGACCTGTTTGCCCAGGCCGAGCATGACGAACTGGCGCAGTCGATTCTGCTGAGTTCCGATGCGGAGTTCATCGCACGTGTCGCGGCGAGCATCGAAAGACTCTTGCCGACCATGCCGCGGCGCGAGGTGATCGCGGCCTCGCTCAAGGGACGCGGCGCCCTGATTCAGGTGGCCGACCTCGACGAGGCCTGCGAGATCGCCAACCGCATCGCGCCGGAACACCTCGAACTGGCGGTGGGCGACCCATCGGCGCTGGTGGAAAAAATACGCCACGCCGGCGCGATCTTCATCGGCCACTACGCCTCCGAGTCGCTCGGCGACTACTGCGCCGGCCCCAACCACGTGTTGCCGACATCGCGCAGTGCGCGCTTTTCCTCGCCGCTGGGGGTCTATGACTTTCAGAAACGTTCCAGCCTGATCGAGGTATCGCAGGCGGGAGCGCAAACCCTGGGGCCGATTGCAGCGACCCTGGCGCATGGCGAGGGCTTGACGGCTCATGCCCGTGCGGCGGAGCTGCGCCTCAAGCCCTGAGGATTCCCCTTAGCGCAGCGACTAATGCCGCGCACTGTTCGTCCGTCCCAACCGTAATCCGCAGGAACTGTTCGATGCGTGGCAGCTTGAAGTGCCGCACGATGATGCTGAGTTGCCGTAGCGCCAGCGCCGACTTTTCGGCATCGTGTTGCGGATGGCGGGCGAAAATGAAATTGGCCTTTGATGGCAGCACCTCGAAGCCCAGCGCTTTCAAGTCGCCGCTCAGCTTCTCGCGCGTCGCGATGACGGCTCTGCAGGTTTTCTCGAAATACTCGCTGTCCTCGAAGGCGGCGACCGCGCCGGCGATCGCCAGCCGGTCCAGCGGGTAGGAGTTGAAACTGTTCTTGACCCGCTCCAGCGCTTCGATCAGGTCGGCGTGGCCGACTGCGAAGCCGACCCGCAGGCCGGCCAGCGCGCGCGACTTGGATAGGGTCTGCACCACCAGCAGGTTCGGGTATTTGGCGATCAGTGGAATCGCGCTCTCGCCGCCGAAATCGACATAGGCCTCGTCGATCACCACCACCGAATCCGTATTGGCCTGCAACAGGCGTTCGATGTCGGCCAGCGGCACCAGACGGCCGGTCGGCGCATTCGGGTTGGGGAAAACGATCCCGCCGTTGGGGCGGGAGTAGTCAGCCACCCGGATCGAAAAATCGTCGGCGAGCGGAATCGTTTCGAAGCCCACCTGATACAAGCCGCAGTACACCGGATAAAAACTGTAGCTGATGTCGGGGAACAGGATCGGTTGCGCCTGCTTCAGCAGACCGAGAAAGATGTGGGCGAGGACTTCGTCCGAGCCGTTGCCGACGAAGACGTTCCCCGCTTCGATGCCGTGGTATGTGCCGATTGCCAGCTTCAACTGCTCGGCATTGGGGTCGGGGTAAAGCCGCAGCG
>CAZYTN010000293.1:0-3096 GCA_964650115.1 uncultured Sulfuritalea sp. | reverse complement strand
ACTTCGAGTTCCCTGACCCGCATCTCGGTGCCGCCCGTGACCTGCATCTGGTGGCTGCCGCACTGCGGACATTCGCCGAACACTTCGCTCATCGGCACCGCCATCGAACATTGCATGCACCAGCCGCTGCCCGGCGTGGCGACGATCTCCAGCCGCGCGCCGTCGGCGATGCTGTCGCGCATGACGGCGTCGAAGCAGAATTTCATGGCCTCGACTTCGACCCCGGACAGCTGCCCGATTTCCAGCCAGACCGTCGTCACTTTGGAAAATTCCTGCGCGCGCGCCGCATCCTCGATCAGTTGCAGGACACCCTCGGCCAAAGACATTTCGTGCATGGGCGCAGTTTACGCCTTAAGCCCGCCAAAAACTCCGCGCAGGAAGCCGCGGCGACTGGTTTTTGACTGCAACGCCGAGCGTCCGGCAAGGCGCGCCGCCTCGCGTTCGTCGTTCGCATCCGCGGCCGTCCCGGCGAACAGCCCGGCCATGATTTCGCCGGCTGTCGCCACGGCGGCCTCCTGGTCACCAAACTCGAAGGCCGGGGAAAACAGCGAACAGAACTGGTAGGGGCCGCATTCAGGCTCGTCGCCGCCCATGAATTCGTAGCTGCCGGAGGGAAAGTCCCAGCTGCGCCGACAATCGGCCGCAAGCTGCAGGTCACGCGACCCGGCCGCGTCCAGCAACACCAGATTGATCGCCCAGGGCGTGATCAGGACGCCGACCTGGTGGTCCTCATCCAGCGCACGAAAGCCCACCGCCTGCACCCGCAGGGCCGGATTGTTGAGCGGCAGGCCGGCCATGCGCGTGCCGGCGATGCGGGTGAAGGCCGCCTCGAGCGCACCTACCGCCTCAGTCGCCGCCATCGTCGAGCAGCAGGAAACGCTCGCGTGCCGCCTCGCAACCGGGGCAAACCCAGTTCGCGGGAAGGTCGGCAAAGGCGGTGCCGGCCGGAATCTGCCCGATCGCATCGCCTTCGGTGGGGTCATAGACCTGCCAGCAGACGCCGCACTCGAACAGCGCCAGCGGGTTCGCGATCACCTCGCGCCCGGTGCGCTCGAAGGAACCCGCGGGGAACTTCATGACAGCGGACCGATGGCGCTTTCGATCGAGACTATCCACTCTTCCAGGCGCACGATGGTCTCGGCGTGGTCCTCGGCCGCGGCCAGGGCCACCGCCGGCAGGTCGACGATCTCGATCGAATTCAGGATCAGCTTTTCCATGTTGTTGAAGTACTGCACCCACCAGACATAGGGCAGCGCCGTCGCCGTGATGCGGCAGTTGCCGAAACCGCGCGAAAGGATCGCGAAGGAGATGCGGCCCAGCTGTTCGTCGAGCCAGGCCAGGTCGTCGGGCGTCGCCGGCAGCAACGAGAGATTGATCACGTGGGCGGCGCGCCCGGCGCGCCACAGCGCCGACAGGCTGCGGATCTCGTGCAGCAGGGCCGGCGCGTTCATCAGTTCGGCCGGCGGCTCACTCGCCGGCGCGGCCGGCATCTGCCGGGCCAGGACGAGCGCGCGCAGGGCCAGCGGAAAGCCGCTCGCCTCGACGTCGTCGATGCCCTCGCCGCGGATGCGCCAGATGCCGGTGAAGGCGGTTTCCTGGGCGCGCAGCTCGCCGGCGCTGAGCACGCTGACCTCGCCCTCGCCGAGCAATTCGTTGATCTCCTCACGCACCGCCGGGGGGAAACCGAGCAGCGAGAAGCTCAGCGGCTGCGTCGTCAGCGAAGAACTGGCGCGCAAGCCATCGAGCAGCTCGCGCAGGAAGGCCAGCGCCGGCCCGGCGACCTCGGGCGGCGCGTCGAGTTCGCTCTGCGGCGGGCGGTAGGCATGGACATCGTTGGGCACGTCGAGGGTGATCAGGACCTCGTCTTCCAGGGGTTGCGAGCCGGGACCGATGTTCGGCTTGTAGGGGACGACGGGGATGGGGAAAGTCATCATGTTCTTGCTCCTCGTGGCGCTCAGTGGCAATGGGAAGCGGCGTTGGCGTCCGTCACCGGAATGCCGATGCCGGGGGGACGCGACGGCTCGGCCGCGAGCAGTTCGGGCAGCAGGCGGACATAGCCGCTCCAGTCCTTGAGCCCTTCGATGGTGCCGAGATACTGGCCGTCGCGCAGGGCCAGCAGTGCCGGCCAGAAGCGTATGCCGTAACGCCCGGCAAGCGCGCGGGCGGCCTCCGGTAGCAGGACGCCGACACGCACGGCGACGCCCATGCGTTCCACAGCCTCGGGCAGGATTACGGTGAGGTCCCAGGTTTCGGGAACATTGGCCGGGTCCTCGGCAAACAGCACCAGCGCGGCGCCGGCTTGCGCGGAGAATGCAGCGAAGGATTCGCCGTCGAGCAACTGAAAGCCGTGACGCGAATGAAGGAAGGCGAGGCGCTGGTTGAGGCGTTCGATGCTCGGTGACATCTTCATGTCAGTGCTCCTTGAATGGGCGTGGGCCGGAGGAATTCCGGCAATTGCGGCTCGCGCTCGAGCAGGTCGGCGAAGCCGGCGTGGATCATCGCCTCGACGCTGCCCGCGCCGTACAGGATGGATTCAAGCGCCGTCAGCGCAGCGGCGACCTGTGCGGCACGTTCGGCGTCGATCACTTCGCGCGCCGCGCCGAGAAAGCTCAGTATCCACTGCCCCGGCTCCAGTGCGCCGGTGATCAGCGTATCGATGCGTTCGACGCCGTTGCGTCCCTGGCATAGCGCCGTTGTGGTGTCCAGCCCGCCCTCCATCCGGATTACCTGCATGGGTAGCGCGAGGCACATATCAAACCGCCAGAAAGCGCGCGTCGCCGATGCGGCTGGCGAGTTCGGCCGAGGGGCGGCCGGCTTCGTAGGCGGCCATCGTCAGCGCCGTGTCGCCAGCGCCGACTTTCGATTCCTGCGGCTCGATGCCCAGGCCCCAGTCGCGCAACTGTGCCACGGCCATGGCCACCGCCTCGCCGAGCCGCGCCTTGACCGCCGGCCGCAGGCTGCCGCCGTAGTCGTCGAGCTCTTCCGGCTGCACGCCGATCAGCAGCAACTCCTGCGGCAACTGCCCGGTCAGGTCCGCCGCCGCGATGACTTCCTGGAAGCCGGTCTGGTGCAGGCTCATCTTCTTCGCGCCCATGA
>CAZYTN010000292.1:0-3124 GCA_964650115.1 uncultured Sulfuritalea sp. | reverse complement strand
TTCCGGCGGGAAGCTTCGATACCTTCCTGATCGAAGGAAACGGGTGGAACATGACTTTCAGCTCACGGCTCGAGGCAAGGATCTGGCTGGTGCCCGGGCTGAATTTCGCGATCAGGCGTGAATTTGTCACCCGCAACAAGCGGGGGAAGTTCGCCCAAACCGAGAGGCACGAACTCGTCGCCCTGCGCCAACACGCCACAGGCATCTTGTAAGAAGTATCGGCCGGTGGCCGCCAGCGCCGCAACGGATGCTAAGATGCGCCCCCTTCTCGCGCCGCTTGCCCGGTGCCCCTTGCGCCCCCACCCAATGTCCCTGTTCCGCCGCGTCATTCCACCTTTGCTGCTTCTGCTGAGCGTCTGTGCCCATGCCGAGCAGGCGCTGCAAATCACAGCGCAACTGGCGTCACCGCCGGTCCTCGACTTCGGCCCCGCGCCGCAGCCCGCGCTGCCTCCGCTGTCCGACCCTTCGCAGGAAGTGAAGGACGAGCTGCCGCCGCTGCCCACCATCGACCTCACCACGCCGCCCGATGACCTGTGGCAGCGCATGCGCAACGGTTTCTCCATGCCCGATCTGAACAGTCCATTGGTGGCCGACCGCCAGGCCTGGTACCTGAACCGGCCGGATCTGCTGAAGCGCATCTTCGAGCGCAGCCGGCGCTACCTGTATCACATCGTCGGCGAACTCGAAAAACGCGGCATGCCGACCGAACTGGCCCTGCTTCCTGTGATCGAAAGTTCCTTCAATCCGCTGGCCTACTCGTCGGCCCGGGCGCTGGGCATGTGGCAGTTCATTCCCGCCACCGGCAAGACCTACAAGCTGCAACAAAATGCCTGGTTCGACCAGCGCCGCGACATCGTCGCCTCGACCGACGCCGCGCTCGACTACCTGCAGACCATCTACGAAATGCACGGCGACTGGCACCTCGCGCTGGCGTCCTACAACTGGGGCGAGAATGCGGTCGGGCGCGCCGTCGCCAAGAACCAGGCGAAAGGACTGCCGAGCGATTACCGCAGCCTGAAGATGCCGGCGGAAACGGCCTACTACGTGCCCAAGCTGCAGGCCATCAAAAACATCATCGCCCAGCCGCAACTGTTCGGCATCAGCCTCGACCCGATTCCGAATCGTCCCTATTTCGGCACGGTCGAGCTTAGCAGCAACATGGACATCGCCCTGGCGGCACGCCTGGCCGAAATCCCGGTGGAAGAATTCATTGCGCTGAATCCCGCCTACAGCCGCCCGGTGATGCCGACGGCGGCCAACAGTCCGCTGGTATTGCCGGCCGACAAGGTGGAGACCTTCCTCGAAAATCTCCAGCAACACGAAGCCGAGGACAAGCCGCTGTCGGCCTGGCTTACGTACATCCTGAAGAAAGGTGAAAAACTGGAGGGCGTGGCCAGGCGCTACGGCATGAGCGCGGCGCGATTGAAGCAGCTGAACGGCATCAACGCCCGCACGAAAATCGGTCCCGGCCTCGCCCTGCTGGTGCCGGGCAAGGATGCGGTGGGGCAGGACGCGCTGACCGCGCGCTTGCCGCAGACCCCTGCCAATCCGCCGAGAGCAGTCAAGGCGAAGAAGGGTAAGGCCGGCAAGCCGGTGGCCAGGGGCAAGAACGTAACGGTCAAGATCAGGAAGCCGGCGATCAAACCGAAGAAACGCTAAGCCTTGATGCAGCGCACGACCTGCGTTGCGCCGAAGCGGCGCTCGGCCGGATAGTCGCGGCGGCAGTCCGCGTCGGCCAGCGGGCAGCGCGGATGAAAATGGCAGCCGGACGGCGGGTTCGCCGGCGAAGGCATGTCGCCGGGCAGCTTCGGCGCCTCGCCGCGCAGGCCATCGACGCGCGGCACGGCCGCCAGCAGCGCCTGCGTGTAGGGATGGCGCGGCGAACGCAGCACTTCGGAGGCAGAGCCGCGCTCCACCACGCGGCCGAGATACATCACCGCCACCTCGTGCGCCAGGTAATCCACCACCGCGATGTTGTGCGTGATGAAAAGGTAGGCCAGCTTCAGCTCGCGTTGCAGGTCGGACAAGAGGTTGAGGATCTGCGCCTGCACCGACACATCCAGCGCCGAGGTCGGCTCGTCGCAAATCAGCAGTTGCGGATGGACGGCCAGAGCGCGCGCAATGGCAATGCGCTGGCGCTGGCCGCCGGAAAATTCGTGCGGATAGCGGCTCACCATGTCGGCGCGCAGGCCGACCTGCTCCAGCAGCGGCCCGACCTTGATCGCCGTATCGCAGTCGCTGCCCGTGCCGCGCATGCCGCCCGTACCCAGCGCCTGCATGCCCTCGGCGATGATGTCGCCGATGCGCAAGCGCGGGTTGAGCGAGGCGAAGGGATCCTGAAACACCATTTGCATTTTCGAGCGCAGCGGCCGCAGTTCGCCTGCCGAACGCGTGGTCAGTTCGACGCCGTCGAGCCGCACGCTGCCGGCCGTCGGTCGCAGCAACTGCAGCATGGCCTTGCCCGCCGTGGTCTTGCCGCAACCGGACTCGCCCACCAGCGCCAGCGTCCGCCCCGGCATCAGTTGCAGCGACATGCCATCGACCGCGCGCACGGCGCCGACGGCGCGCTGCAGGATGCCGCGCCGGATCGGGAAATGCACCTGCAGGTCGCTGACCTCGAGCAGCGGCCTTGCCGCGTCCGCAAGCGCCGTGTCGCCGGCGCCGACTTTCGACAGCACGGCCGGCGCCGCACCCGGCAAGTGGCAGCGCACGCGCTGGCCGGTCTCGACTTCGCGCCAGGGCGGCGGCGTCGCGGCGCACACCAGCACGGCTTCGCTGCAGCGATCCGCGAAGCGGCAGCCGATGTGCCGGACGTTTGCCGCCGGCACGCTGCCGGGAATGGTTGCCAGCCGGCCGCCGCGTCCCTCGGGCCTGGGCAGGGCGGCGAACAGCCGCACCGAATAGGGGTGTGCCGGCTGCGCGAAGAATTGCCGGCGTGGCGCTTCCTCGACCAGTTGTCCGGCATACATGACGCCGACCCGGTCCGCCATGCGCGCGATGACACCCAGATCATGCGTGATCAGGAACAGTGCCATGCCCCGCTTGCGTCGCAGGTCGTCGAGCAGGTCGAGCACCTGCGCCTGGATGGTCACGTCCAGCGCCGTGGTCGGCTCGTCGGCGATCA
>CAZYTN010000291.1:0-3125 GCA_964650115.1 uncultured Sulfuritalea sp. | reverse complement strand
CGCTGGCGTCGGTGTCGAACAAGAAGAAGGTGGGCGACGCGCTGGCCAAGCTCAAATACATGGTGGTCATCGATCCGCTGGTGACCGACACCTCGGAGTTCTGGAAGGCCCACGGCGAGTTCAACGAAGTCGATTCCGCGAAGGTGCAGACCGAGGTGTTCCGCCTGCCGGCCAACCTCTTCGCCGAGGACACCGGTTCCTTCACCAACTCGGGCCGCGTCATCCAGTGGCACTGGAAGGCGGCCGACGGTCCGGGCGAATCGAAGGGCGACGTCGAGATCATCGCCGGGTTGTTCCAGAAGTTGAAGGCCATGTACGCCAAGGACGGCGGCAAGCTGCCCGAGCCGATCATGAACCTGACCTGGCCGCATCGCATCGCCGACAAGCCCTCGCCTGCCGAACTGCTGATGGAAATCTCGGGCAAGGCCTTGTCCGATGTCTTCGATCCCAAGGACAAGACCAAGGTCATCGTCAAGGCCGGCGAGCAGGTGGCCGGTTTCGCGCAACTGCGCGATGACGGTTCCACCTCCTGCGGCAACTGGATCTACAGCGGCTGCTGGTCGCAGGCGGGCAACCTCACGGCGCGGCGCGACAACGCCGATCCGTCGGGCCTCGGGCAGACCCTGCTGTGGGGCTTCGCCTGGCCGGCCAACCGGCGCATCATCTACAACCGCGCCTCCTGCGACCTGGACGGCAAACCCTGGGACCCGAAGCGCATGGTGATCCGCTGGACCGGCACCGCCTGGGCCGGCAACGACATCCCCGACATGCGCCCGGATGCCGCGCCGGCGGAAGGCGTGATGCCTTTCATCATGACCCCGGAAGGCGTCGCGCGGCTGTTTGCGCCGGGCATGGCCGACGGGCCTTTCCCCGAGCACTACGAACCCTTCGAGACCCCGCTGGACAAGAATCCGTTCAGCCCGGGCAACCCGAAGGCGCTCAACAATCCGGCCGCCCGCGTGTACAAGGGCGACATGGAGGTGTTCGGCAAGGCCAAGGACTTCCCCTACGTCTGCACCACCTACCGCCTGGTCGAGCATTTCCACTTCTGGAGCAAGCACGTCAGGATCAACGCCGTGCTGCAGCCGGAACAGTTCGTCGAGATCAGCGAGGAACTGGGCAAGGAGAAGGGCATCGCCAACGGCGACCGGGTCAAGGTGCGCAGCAACCGCGGCTTCATCAAGGCGGTGGCGGTGGTCACCAAGCGCATCCCGACCCTGAACGTCGACGGCAGGAAGGTGCATACCGTGGGCATTCCGATCCACTGGGGCTTCAAGGGGCTGACCAAGCCGGGTTTCATCACCAATACCTTGACCCCGTATGTCGGTGACGCCAATTCGCAGACGCCGGAATTCAAGGCGTTCCTGGTCAACATCGAGAAGGCATAAGGAGAGATCATGGCACTGCAATCGCTAGATATCGCCCGCCGCTCGGCGACGACCACGCCGGCGCCCGGCGTGCGGACCACCACGGAAGTGGCCAAGCTGATCGACGTGTCCACCTGCATCGGCTGCAAGGCCTGCCAGGCCGCCTGCATGGAATGGAACGACATCCGCGACGAAGTCGGCAGCTGCTCCGGGGTCTATGACAACCCGGCGGACCTGACGGCCAAGTCGTGGACCGTGATGCGCTTCGCCGAAGTGGAAGAGAAAGGCAAGCTGGAGTGGCTGATCCGCAAGGATGGCTGCATGCATTGCGCCGACCCGGGCTGCCTCAAGGCCTGCCCGGCCCCCGGCGCCATCATCCAGTACGCCAACGGCATTGTCGATTTCCACCAGGAAAACTGCATCGGCTGCGGCTACTGCATCACCGGCTGTCCCTTCAACATCCCGCGCATTTCCGAGGCCGACAACAAGGCCTACAAGTGCACGCTGTGTTCCGACCGGGTGGCCGTCGGCCAGGCGCCGGCCTGCGCCAAGGTCTGCCCGACCGGCGCGATCCAGTTCGGCTCGAAGGAGCAGATGAAGGATTACGCCGCCAAGCGCGTCGGCGACCTCAAGTCGCGCGGCTACGACAAGGCGGGGCTCTACGATCCGCCAGGGGTGGGCGGCACGCACGTCATGTACGTGCTGCACCACGCCGACCGGCCGGAGCTCTACAGGGGCCTGCCCAACGATCCCAGCATCAGTCCGCTGGTTTCGCTGTGGAAGGGCTTTGCCAAGCCGCTGGCCAGCGTGGCCATGGCCGCCGTGGCACTGGGCAGCCTGTTCCACTTCGTCATGAAGGGGCCGAATGAAGTCAGCAAGGAGCTCGAGGACGAACTGGAAAAGGAGGATTCATGAAAACGACCTTTCCCCCAGCCCCTTTCCCGAGGAAAGGGGTGACAACGGTTCAGCCGCTGCGCGGCTTCCGTTTCATTGACTCGCTGTCTCCTCGGGGCGGCCCATCGGAGGCAGCATCATGATCCGCAATCCGAAAGACCTCACGCGCTACGACGCGCACGAACGGGCCAATCACTGGCTCGTCGGCATCTGCTTCATCCTGCTCGCGCTGTCCGGCCTGGCCTTCTTCCATCCGGCCTTCTATCCGCTGACGCAGCTCTTCGGCGGCGGTGTCTGGGCGCGCATCCTGCACCCCATCGTCGGCGCATTGATGATGATCGCCTTCGTTGTGATGTTCTTCCGCTTCAAGTCGCTCAACGTCATGACCCCGGCGGACAAGGAATGGCTGTCGCGCGTTGGCGAGATGATCGACGGCGACGACCACAACATGCCGGAACAGGGCAAGTACAACGGCGGCCAGAAGGCGATGTTCTGGGCCATGGCTCTGGCCATGCTGCTGCTGTTCGTCTCCGGCATCTTCCTCTGGCGCGCCTACTTCAGCCTGCCGGTGGATGTGGTGCGCCTGGGCGCCGTGGTGCATTCGGCGATTGCCGCGATCATGATCGCGATGATCTTCGTGCACATCTATGCCGCGCTCTGGGTCCGAGGCACCGTCCGCGCCATGGTCTACGGCACGGTCACCCGCGCCTGGGCCAAGCAGCATCACCGGGCCTGGTATCGCCAGGTCACCGGCAAGTCCTGAACCGGCGTTCGGCCGCAACGACCAACCCGCGGGCTTCGGCCCGCGGGTTTTTATGGTGCGCCCGGCAGGGCGCACTCACTTGGAGGTGGAAGTCCTCTACT
>CAZYTN010000290.1:0-3130 GCA_964650115.1 uncultured Sulfuritalea sp. | reverse complement strand
GACTGGACCCGGGCGATAAACGGTCCGAAATCCGACTCCCACAGGACATTGGCGAGGAGGTCGGTCATGTTTTCGTTGGCAGCCTCCTGCGCGGCCATCAGGCTTTTTTTGGCCGCTCGCTCGGTTTTGCCGGAAAGTTCAGCCTGAGCTTTTTTGAAAAACGCGGATTGCCCCTTTTGCACATCATCGAAGAAGGCAATTTCGCCCCGTTCGAGAACGTAAAGCGCGGTGCCAACAATCAGGAATATCGTCAGCGCGGCAATCGTGAAATAGCGCACCAGGCGGAACCGGCCCGCGCCCGCTATGCGCGGACCGTGGATGGGTTCTGTCGGCTGCGGCGAAGTGCGTTTCATCGGTCTGGGGAGTTCGGTGACATCACGCAATTACCGGGACGGATGCCAGCGTCGCGCCACGGTCCGGCATCAGGTTTGCAGATACATGCGTCATGGGAACGGCAACGACACCCATGGAACGATTGCGTGTCATGTGGTACTCCTTTTGCGGCGAGGAATCCATGCAAAAACGCCGCTCGCCGGCGCGAGCACTATCGCACCTTCAAATAACATTGTGCTGCAGTGCAGCGCGAATACATTGATTCATATCAACGCCATGCCTGGTTGGCGCAAGCAGGCTGAAATGGATGGGAGCGCCCCGAATCCGGCATGCTCAGCCTGATCGAATTTGCCTGCGGTATATTGGCTGCCGAACCCTGTCCAGGCCTGACGGCCAATCGTGCAAATGATCGGTGCCATTACCCTGCTGCTCGTGTTTCAGCTTCTCGGCGAAGTTATCTCACGCACGCTCGCCCTGCCCATTCCGGGACCGGTGATCGGCATGGCGCTGCTTTTTGCGGCGCTCGCGGTGCGTGGCGACCCCTCGACCGACCTGCGCGATACCGCACAAGGGCTGCTGCAGCATTTGTCGCTGCTCTTCGTGCCGGCCGGCACCGGTGTCATGTTGCACTACCAGCGCCTGTTCGACGAGTGGCTGCCTGTGGTGGTTTCGCTACTCTTGAGCACGGCAGTCGCCATCGGTGCAACCGCGCTGGTGTTGCGCATGCTGATCAGGCGCCCTGCGGCACCGAAGGCAGTGCCATGACGCCGCGCCTGGGAGACATCTGGGTTTACCTCGCCGCTTCGCCATTGCTCGGTCTGACCGTGACGCTGCTGGCCTATCAGGGAGCCTGTTACCTGCACCAGCGTTGCGGCGGGCATCCGCTGGCCAACCCGGTGCTGCTCGCCGTCACCGCCCTGGTGACCCTGCTCTGGCTGACCGGTACGTCCTATCAGACCTACTTCGATGGCGCACAGTTTGTGCATTTCCTGCTCGGCCCGGCCACGGTGGCGCTCGCGATTCCGCTTTACGCCCAGTTCGATCGCCTCAAGCGCATGGCGCTGCCCCTGTTTGGCGCGCTGTTGATCGGCTCGCTGACTGCCGCGCTGTCCGCCGTCGTCATCAGCGGCCTGCTGGGCGCCAGCCGGGCCACCCAGCTGTCCTTGGCGCCGAAATCGGCCACCACGCCAATTGCCATGGGCATCGCCGAGCGCATCGGCGGCCTGCCCTCGCTGACCGCGATACTGGTGATCGCCACGGGGATTCTCGGCGCCATGGGTGCGAGCTATATCTACCGCGCACTCAAAATCGAAGACGATGCCGTGCGTGGTTTCGCCCTGGGTATTGCCTCGCACGGCATCGGCACCGCCCGCGCCTTTCAGGAAAGCGAGCAAGCCGGCGCTTTCGCCGCCCTGGCGATGGGCCTCAACGGCCTGATGACCGCTGTGCTGCTGCCGGCGGTCATGCCCTGGGTGATCGGATAGTCCAGGGCTTGCGAAATAGCGGTTCCACATTGTGGGACGGACTTCAGTCCGCCATGACCGGCTGAAGCCGGCCTCGCAGGACTCAACATTTGTGCAGCAGACCGTCAGGAATATGCCGGCGCTAGAATGAGCCGGACCGGTATTCGATTCCAGCCATCGCCCATGACCCTGACCGAACTTCGCTACATTGTCGCCCTGGCCCGCGAGCGTCATTTCGGCCGCGCCGCGGAAAAATGCAACGTGTCCCAGCCCACGCTCTCGGTGGCGGTGAAGAAGCTCGAAGACGAGCTCGGCGTGGCCCTCTTCGAGCGCAGTTCGGGCGACGTCCGGGTCACCCCGATCGGTGCCGGGGTGGTGGCGCAGGCGGAGCGGACACTGGCCGAAGCGGCGCGGGTCAGCGAGGTCGCGGCGGCCGGCAAGGACCCGCTGGCCGGCCCCTTGCGCCTCGGCGTGATCTACACCATCGGCCCCTGGCTGCTGCCGGCGCTGGTGCCACGCGTCAAGGCGCTGGCACCGCAGATGCCCCTCTACATCGCCGAGGGTTACACCGAGAACCTGCTGGAGCGCCTCAAGTCGGCCGAGCTCGACGTGCTGGTGCTGGCGCTGCCGATAGCCGAACCCGGCCTGGTCGCCCAGCCCGTCTATGACGAAGCCTTCCGCACCCTGGTCCCCGTGGCCCACCCCTGGGCCGGGCTCAAGTCGCTGCGGCCTGCCCAACTGCTCGACGAACCGCTGCTGATGCTGGGCGCCGGCAACTGCTTCCGCGACCAGGTGCTGGACCTGTGCACCCGCGCCAGTCGCGGCGAGTCGCCCCAGGTGCTGGAAGGCAGTTCGCTGGAAACCATACGCCACATGGTCTCCTCGGGGGTGGGCGTCACGGTGATGCCGGCCAGCAGCGTCGATGGCATTCCCGCCGACGATCCCCTGCTGCGGGTCAAGCCCTTCGTCGAGCCGACGCCGACGCGCCGCGTCGGCCTCGTCTGGCGCTCCAGCTTTCCGCGCCACAAGGCGATCGACGTGATCCGCCAGGCCATTCTCGATTGCCGCCTCCCTGGTACCCGGATAGCAAATTCAGTCGATAGCCGATCTCTATCGGATCGGTGAATAAATACAATTAGAACTTGTCGGACGACTGGGCTAAAGTTGGCTCAGGTCGACGAGCCCCAAGGCTCAGTGACTTGAGGCCGCGCGACGGTGCGGCGCCTTCATTCCAACGCAGAGGAGTACCACCATGGCAACACTCAAGGGATCCAAGACAGAAGGCAACCTGAAAGCCGCATTTGCCGGTGAATCGCAGGCAAATCGCCGCTATC
>CAZYTN010000289.1:0-3136 GCA_964650115.1 uncultured Sulfuritalea sp. | reverse complement strand
GAATCGCGCAAGGGCGACTTCACCCTGGCCGAGAACGTCAAGCCCGAATACGCCTGGTTCAACGGGCTGGTGAACTACACGCTGGTGACCGACAAGATCGAGAAGTCCGAGCAGCGCACGCCGATCAACCGGATGGGCGGCAACGCAAGCGACGGCAAGTCGATGATCTGGCCGATGAAGGTGTTCCGCGGTTCGCAGCCCTACGACGCGGTGAACAAGACCCTGGTCACGCCGCACACCGCCGGCAATGACGACACCGGCTACTGGAAGAACCTGGACTGGGACAAGGCCATCACGGTCGGCATGAAGGACTCTGGACATCCCTACTCGGGCAAGATGGAATTCCTCAAGACCGAAATGTCCTGGCCGATCACCCACATGGTAGCGCCCAAGGAAAAGGCGCTGGGCTGTGCCGAGTGCCACAGCAAGGACGGCCGGCTGGCCGGCATCCAGGGCATCTACATCCCGGTCCGCGACAACAACAGGCTGCTTGACACCATAGGTTGGGCCATTGTCTTCCTGACCATCCTCGGCGTGGTCGGCCATGGCGCCATCCGCATCGTCGGCAGCCGCAAGCATTAAGGAGAAAAAAATGTCCGAACGTATCTACGTCTTCAAGCGCTTCGAACGCTTCTGGCACTGGTCGCAGGCCGGCCTGATCATGTTCCTGATGCTGACCGCCTTCGACATCCATGGTACCTACACCATCTTCGGTTTCGAGAAGGCGGTGGCCTACCACACCATCGCGGCGTGGTCGCTGATCGGGCTCTGGGTGTTTGCGATCTTCTGGCACTTCACCACCGGCGAATGGAAGCAATACATTCCGACCACGGAAAAGGTGCTGGCGATGGTGCATTACTACTCGATCGGCATCTTCCGGAACGAACCGCATCCGTTCAAGTTGACCCAGCTGCGCAAGCACAATCCGCTGCAACGGCTGGCCTACCTCGGCATCATGCTGTTCGTCGGTCCGCTGATCTGGGTCACCGGTGTGCTTTACCTGTTCTACGGCGACTGGGCCAGACTGGGCCTGGGCAATCTTTCGCTGGAATGGGTTGCCAACGGACACATCGCCGGCGCCTTCATGATGCTCGCCTTCCTGATTGCCCACGTTTACCTGACCACCGCCGGTCATACGCCGATGGCCCACATCAAGGCCATGATCACCGGCTGGGAAGAAGTCGAATAATCCAACAATTTTTACAAGGAGCATGACCATGAAAACCACCAAGACCCTGATGGCCGGCGCGGCCCTTTGCCTGCTCGCCACTTCGGCCTTCGCCTACGACGCCGACTGGAAGCGCGGCCGCGTCTATTACCGCAGCGTGTGCACCTCCTGCCACGCTGTACAGCCCAGCGGTACGATCAATCCGAGCGCGAAGACCAAGGCGGAGTGGGCAACCTACCTGAAGGCCGACAAGCACGCCAAGGGCAAGGACACCGTCAAGCAATACGTCAGCAAGGCCTATCGCGCCAGCATCAAGTCGGGCAACAAGGCCGCCGAGAAGTTCGCCGACACCCCGGACCAGGAATTGCTGGATGACGTTGCCGCCTTCCTGACCAAGGGCGCCAAGGACGGCGACGCGCCGGCAACCTGCAACTGACAAGGGCACAGCCGAAGGCGCGCGCCTCCCGGGGCGAGGCGCCGGCTTCTGCGCCTGAGCGACAGCGATCAGGCCATCGAAAGGCAAACATCATGAGCACATCAGACAAGCAAACCAATACGGAAATCAGACCCTTCTGGCCACCCTTCGTCGCGGGCATCGCGCTCGGCCTGGTCTTGTTGCTGACCTTCGTTCTGTCCGGTCACGGCCTGGGAGCCAGCGGGGCGGCTACCGATATGGTCGCCGGAGTGGGGCTGCAGGTGGCACCCGAGGCTACCAGGGCAAACGGCTATCTTGGACCGATGGTGGCCGACGGCAGCCCGATGGGCTCATGGTTGAGCTGGGAAATCGTCGGCGTCGCCATCGGCGCCCTGGCGGCGGCTTTCATGGCGGGGCGCTTTCGGGTTCAGGTGGATGGCGCCTGCAGCGTCGGCACCCCGAAACGCCTGATCACTACCCTGGCCGGCGGCTTTCTCTCCGGCTTTGGCGCCCGCATCGCGGGAGGCTGCACCAGCAGCATGGGGCTGTCGGGTGCGGCGGCACTCGGCGTTTCGGCCTTCGTCTTCCTGGCATTGTTTTTCGCCACCGGGTTGATCGTCAGCCGCCTGGTCAAAGGAGTCTGACATGTTCCCCTTCAATGATAATGGCATGGTGTCGGGCCTGCTCTGCGGCATCCTGTTCGGCTACGTGCTGGAAAATGCCGGATTCGGCAGCCCGGTCAAACTGAGCGCGCAGTTCAAGCTCACCGACTGGGCGGTATTCAAGGTCATGTTCACCGCCATCGTGGTGGCGGCGGTCGGCCTGTGGCTGATGCGGCTCGGGGGGCTGCTGAAGCCCGACTCGATCGCCGTGCCGCAGGCGGCAATGGCGGGTGCGGCCGTGGGCGGCGCACTGGTCGGCGCCGGGTTCGCGGTGGGCGGATACTGCCCGGGCACCTCGGTGGCGGGCCTGTTCTCCGGTCGCCTCGACGCCCTGGTGTTCATCGTCGGCGTCGTGCTCGGCACGATCGGGTTTGCGGCCTTTTACGGGGCCGCGCTCAAGTCCCTGAAGGCGGCCTGGCTGATCGCGGAAGGCGACACCTTTACCGACGCTTATGCCATACCGGAACCCGTCATGCTGGGCATCCTCGGACTCGCGCTGATTGCTGTGTTCTATTTCGGTTCATGGTTCGAGCGCCGCGGCACCGGCACGGTCACCGCACAGCAAGCCGTGGAGGGCGCCCGTTAGACAGCCGATGGTGAAACCATGAGTACCGATAGCGACTCCGTCTGGCGGGCCGGCTTCAAGGCCGACTACCGGACGATTTTCGTCGAGGAATGGTCGCCCTTCGTCGGCGCCATGCTGCTGGTGCTGACCATCATCGGCCTGATGCTCTCCGGCCTGGTCTGGGGCGTGTTCGGCGGCGTCAAGTTCTGGGGCGACTGGTTCAACAACCTGATCGGCCTCGGCCCCGTGCTCGGCCTGCCGCAGCAAACCGACGGCTTCCTGATGCACCGCATGTCGCTGATGAACATCATGCTGGTGGTCGGCGC
>CAZYTN010000288.1:0-3145 GCA_964650115.1 uncultured Sulfuritalea sp. | reverse complement strand
TGGGTGACTTACCAGATCGTGACCCAGCTTGAAGGCCGCATTGCCGCCCGCAACAGCGACGGCGAGGTCGAGTTCACGGTCGACCTGCCTCTTGGAGAAGCCCCATGCAGCACCGCATCGCCCTGATCGAAGACGACCCCATCATCGGCGAGGCGCTGTCCGAGCGGCTCGACTTCGAGAGTTTCGCCTGCGACTGGTACCGCGACGGCAAGTCCGCCCGGCGCGGCCTCGGCCAGCGCCGCTACAGCGTGGTGGTCAGCGACATCAACCTGCCCGACATCAGCGGCGAACAACTGTTCAGCGATCTGCTGGAAGGCGGTCAGTCGCTCGCCCCCTTCATTTTCATCACCGGCTACGGCGCCATCGATCAGGCGGTGCGCCTGCTCAAGCTCGGTGCGCACGACTATGTGACCAAACCCTTCAATGTCGGCGAACTGGTCGGCAAGATCCGCAGCCTGTGCGAACGCCAGCAACCGGTGGCGGATGCCGCGGCCGTACTGGGAATTTCGACCGGCATGCGCCAGATCGAAGGCTTGCTGCCCCGGCTGGCCGCCAGTCGCAGCGCGGTGCTGATCTCGGGCGAATCGGGGGCGGGCAAGGAGGAAGTGGCGCGCGCGCTTCATCGTGCGGGCGACGCGGAAGGCAAGACTCCCTTCGTCGCGGTGAATTGCGGCGCGATTCCCGAAAACCTTATCGAGTCGGAACTCTTCGGCCACGACAAGGGCGCCTTCACCGGCGCCGACCGGGAAAGGCGCGGAGTCTTCGAGCAGGCCGACGGCGGAACCCTGTTCCTCGACGAGATCGGCGAAATGCCGCCCTCGATGCAGGTCAAGCTGCTGCGCGCAATTCAGGATCGGGCCGTGGTTCGCGTCGGCGGCGCCACGCCGCGCAAGGTGGATATCCGGCTGGTCTGCGCCACGCATCACGACCTCAAGGCCATGGTGGAACAGGGCGGCTTCCGCGAGGACCTGTATTACCGCATCCACGTCATTCACCTGCACGTGCCGCCCCTGCGCGAGCGGCAGGAAGACATCCTCTGGCTGGCAGCGCGCTTCCTCGACGAACGCGCGAACAAGGGCAAGCCCCGACGCACACTGAGCGCCGAAGCCGAGCGTGCGCTGACCCGCTATCCCTGGCCGGGGAACGTGCGGGAGTTGCAGCACTGCCTGGAACGCGCCAGCGTTCTGTCGCTGACCCCGCTGCTGAATGCCGAAAGTCTGTTCGCCGCCGGCGGTCCGCCGGCAACGGCGGACGATGCCCTGCGGCAACCCCTCAGCGACCATCTGCAGGACTGCGAGCGCGCCTACATCCGGCGCGCGCTGACCGAGTGCGACGGCCGCATCGCCGACACCGCGGCCCTGCTCGGCATCAGCCGCAAGAACCTCTGGGAAAAGATGCGCAAACTCGAGATGGCCGAAGACTGAACCCCTTCAGCCACCGATGGTCAGCCCTTTGATGCCGGCTTCACGGCGCGGTGAAAGCCGATCATGCCGTGGAACACGGTATCCACGGTGACCTCGACGAAGCCCAGCTCGCGCAGCACGATCGACAGTTCTTCGGCGGTGTAGAACAGGTCCAGGGCGTCGATGAAATACTGCTTGAACTTGGTCGCCGCTGGACTGCTGCCGACGATCAGGCTGGTGAAATTCAGGCAGGCCTTGAGGTAGGTGAAATACAGCTTCTTCACGATCACGTTGCGCGGCCGCAGCATGTCGGAATGGTGGAAATGGCCGCCGGGCTTCAGCACGCGCAGGATCTCGGTGAACACCTCGCGCACGCGCAGGTGGCGCGAGGCGAACTGCAGCGTGACCACGTCGAAATGATTGTCGGGGAAGGGCAGCACATGCACATCGCCGATCGTGCTCTTGATCTGGAAGCCCAGGGTGGCGGCATTCTGCGCTCCCACCGTCTGCATTTCGGCGCTGCGATCCATGGCATGCACGTCCAGCGTCGACTCGCGCTTGAGCAGGGCGATGCCGATGGCATTGGTGCCGGCGCAGACGTCGAGCACCTTCTGCCGCGGCTTGATGTCCACCGTCTGCATGAAGCGCTTGAGAAAGGTGCTCCACAAGCCCAGCGCCGCAATTTCATTGGCGCGGTCGTAATAGCGCGCGATGTCCGCGAACGCATCGTTCAGTTCGTGGGTCCAGACGTCGTTGAAGCGCTCTTCGCGGACTGCCTCGCGCGTGGCCAGCGGGGGTGGTGCCATTGTCGATTCTCCTGCAGAGGAATTAGATTTTGCTGATAGACGGCGGATTTAGCCTTCGCGGCGGCCTGCTGTCAAGTCGGGTTGGCGGTGGCGTGCGGAAAGTCGGCGCTGGCGGAACGGCGAAAATACAAGGAATTGGACTCGCAGCCGTTGCATTTCACTGCGTCACTTCAACGCGTCACTTCAACGCGTTGCCGACCACCTCGGCAACATCGCGCGCCAGGTCGGCGCAGGCCTGGATGCGCTCCAGCGCGGCCCGGGCGTGACCCTGGCGCACCCCGTCGAACTGGCGCCAGCGGTCGAAGGCGCGCGCGAGGCGCGAGGCGACCTGCGGGTTCATGGCCTGCAGCTCGATGATCACGTCGGCCGCGAGGCGGTAGCCCTCGCCGTCGGCGGCGTGGAAGTGGCGCGGATTGGCGGCGCAGAAGGCGCGCACCAGGGCATAGACCTTGTTCGGGTTCCGGATGTCGAAAGCGGGATGGCGCATCAGCTCGCGCACGCGCTGCGCGGTTCCCGGCAGGCGCGAGGTGGATTGCACCTGCAGCCACTTGTCGACCACCAGCGCTTCGTCGCGCCAGCGTTCGTGGAAGGCGGCGAGCGCCGCCTCGCGCTCGGGCAGGTCGAGATTGGCGAGGGTGCCCAGCGCAGCCATGACGTCGGTCATGTTGCCGGCGCCGTCGAGCTGCGCCAGCAGGCGGGGCATCACGCTGGCATTGAGATACGCGGCATCGCTTTCGGCGAGGTAGCCGAGACAGAGGTTACGCAAGGCGCGGCGGCCGACCTGGGCGCCTTCCGGCGCGTAAGACGCGGTAGGAGCCAGCGCCAGCCAAACGGCCTCGAAGCTGTCGCGCAGTTGCGCCGCGAGATGACGGCGCAAGGCGAGGCGCGCCGCGTGGATGGCCTCGGGGTCGATCACCTGGCCGCGGCCGGCCATCT
>CAZYTN010000287.1:0-3145 GCA_964650115.1 uncultured Sulfuritalea sp. | reverse complement strand
GATGTTAGCAGTTTCGTCAGCTGTTTCGTGCGAGTCCATGCATGCCTGAACTGCCCGAGGTCGAAGTCACGCGCCGTGGAATTGCGCCAACCCTGATCGGTAACAGGGTCTTCGCCGCGATTGTCCGGACGCCGGCACTGCGCTATCCCTTGCCGGAAAACCTGGAGCAAAAGCTCGGCGGGCAGCGCCTGGCGGCTGTGAGCCGCCGCGGTAAATACCTGCTGCTGGACTTCGGTCACGGGCATTTGCTGATCCACCTCGGCATGTCCGGCAGCTTGCGGCTGGTGCCGACCAGCCTGCCCGCCGAAAAGCACGATCATTTCGATCTGGTATTTGGCATCCAGCGCAGACAAGTGGCCTTGCGCCTGCGCGACCCACGCCGTTTCGGCGCGATTCTCTGGCTACAGGACGACCCGCTGAAGCACCCGCTGCTGGCCACGCTCGGCGTCGAACCGCTGACGGAAGAGTTCAGCGCGACATGGCTCAGGAAAAAACTCGACGGGCTCTCGGCGGCAATCAAGCCGACCCTGATGGACAGCCATCGCGTCGTCGGCATCGGCAACATCTACGCTTCGGAAAGCCTCTTCCGCGCCGGCATCGATCCGCGCACTCCCGCCGGAAGGATTTCCCTCAAGCGCCTGGAACGCCTGGTGCCGATGGTCAAGGCGACGCTGGCGGCCGCCATCGAGGCCGGCGGCAGCAGCCTGCGCGATTACATCCACTCCGATGGCAGTTCCGGCTATTTTCAGCAGCAGTATTTTGTCTATGGGCGCGGCGGCGAACCCTGCCGTTTGTGCGGCCACCCGATCAGGGAACTGCGGCAAGGCCAGCGCGCAACATTCTTCTGCGCCGGCTGCCAGCGATAGGCTCACTTGGCGGTCAGCGCAAGAAACTTCGCCATCAGCTGATCTTTCGATTCCGCATGATTCGGGTCGTCGGGAATGCAATCCACCGGGCAGACCTCGCGGCACTGCGGCGTGTCGAAGTGGCCGACACATTCGGTGCATTTGGCGGGATCGATGATGTAGATCTCGTCGCCCTGCGAAATCGCGTTATTCGGGCACTCCGGCTCGCATACATCGCAGTTGATGCATTCATCGGTGATTATCAGGGACATGGGTTTTCCTTTGGGCTTCAGTTGCCTTGGCGAAACTTGGTGGCCAATCGTTGCTGCACTTGCGGCGGAACAAACTTCGAGACATCGCCGCCGAGCGAAGCGATTTCGCGCACCATCGTCGCCGAAACGAACATGTATTGGTCGGACGGGGTCAGGAATACGGTTTCGACATCGGGATAGAGGTTGCGGTTCATTCCCGCCATCTGGAATTCGTATTCGAAATCGGATACGGCACGCAGGCCGCGCATGATCACGCTGGCGCCGTGCTGGCGCATGAAATCCATCAGCAGGCAATCGAAGCCATGGATCTCGATGTTGGGATAACCCGTCAGCACTTCGCGGGCAATATCCACGCGCTCCACCAGCGAAAACATGGGGTGTTTGGTACGACTCTCGGCGACGCCGATGATGACCCGATCGAACAGGCTCGACGCGCGTTTCACGAGATCCTCGTGACCGCTGGTCAGGGGATCGAAGGTCCCCGGGTAAACCGCAACGCTTTTGCTCATGCCTGCTCCAGCAGGTGAAAGAATACCTGGCCAGCCCGTCCCTGCTTCGTCACGGTCCAGCGACCCAATTTCTCCAGCGGCATCTCGGCCTCCGCGTACAGCCTCGCCCGCGGCGCCGCCAGTTGATCCAGCCGGGACTCTATCCGGCCCAGCCAGCCTTGCCCATAAGGCGGATCAAGAAACAGCAAATCAAAGCGCCGTCCGGATGGGGGGGCGAATTTTAGCGCATCGCAGCAAAACAGTTCCAGTCCCTGACAGGCAAAGCCGTCGGCATGTTTTTTCAGCGCCGCGAAGACCGGTCGCGAACGCTCCACCAAGGCAACATACTCCGCGCCGCGCGAGGCCGCTTCGAAACCGAGGATGCCACTGCCGGCGAAGAGATCAAGGCAGGCAAGTCCGTGGAGTTCCTGCCCCAGCCAGTTGAACAGGGTCTCGCGCACCCGGTCCGGCGTCGGCCGCAGCCCGGGCGCATCGGCTACCTGGACCAGGCGGCTGCGCCATTCGCCGCCGGTGATGCGGATGCGACTCAAGGTGCAAGGGCTCAGTCGGCGGCAACGACCACGGTGACGAGGTTTTCCGCCTTGACGTGGCGGGCAAAGGCGGACTTGACCTGCTCGGCGGTGACGGCTTTGACCCTGCCCGGAAAATCGTCGAGATAGGTCAGCGGCAGGCCGTAGAAGCCGATCGCCGAAAGATAGCCGAGCAGCTTGGCGTTGCTGTCCATGCGCAGCGCCAGGCCGTCGACCATGTTTTTCTTCGCCGCCGCCAGTTCCTGCGGCGTCGGGCCCTTGGCAATGTAGTCGGTCAGCACCTGGTCGACCACCTTGAGCGCAGCGTCGACCTGGTCTCGCCTGGTCTGCAGGCCGATCTCGAACGGGCCTTCGAGCTTGCGCGGAGCGAAGTAGGAATGCACGCTGTAGGCATAGCCGCGCTTCTCGCGGACTTCCTTCATCAGGCGCGAGACGAAGCCGCCGCCACCCAGCGTGTAGTTCCCCACCAGCAACGGGAAATAGTCGGGGTCGCTGCGGCTGATCGCCGGCAAGCCGACATGCACATGGCTCTGCGCGGCAGGATGTGCCACCTTGATCGTCTCCCGCTGCGGCTTCCTCACGGGTGGCGGCACCAGTTCGGCGCCGCCGGGCGGCAACGCTTCGGTCAGACGCTGGGCGATCGCCTCGGCTTCTGCGCGCGAGACATCGCCGATGATAGCCACCACCGCACCCTTGGCGCCGTAATGTCTGCGGTGGAAGGCGACGAGGTCCTCGCGCGTGATGGCGCCCACGCTCTCCACGGTCGCGCTGACGCCGTAAGGATGGCCGGGATAGATGGCCGCGGCGAAGCGCTTGCCGGCGATGGCGTCTGGCCGCGTTTCGGCCTCGCGGATGCCGGCGATGGTACGGCCCTTTTCGCGCTCCAGCACCTCTTGCGGAAAAGTCGGCGCTGACAGCACGGTGCGCATCAGGTCCAGCGCCGCATCGCGTTCGGTTTTGCTCGAAAGCGTGCGCAGGCTGACGCTGGC
>CAZYTN010000286.1:0-3157 GCA_964650115.1 uncultured Sulfuritalea sp. | reverse complement strand
CTTGACCCCGCCGACGGCATTGACGAACACGTCCTGGTCGCCGCAGACGATGCCGCCATGACGGTGCAATACCGCGAGCAGCATCGCCAGGCGATTCTGTTCCAGGCCGACGGTGAGGCGGCGCGGACTCGGCGCCTGCGAGCCATCGACCAGCGCCTGGATTTCCACCAGCAGCGGCCGCGTGCCTTCCTGGGTGCATAGCACGCAGGAACCGGCGACGTCGAGCGAATGCTGCGAGAGGAACAGCGCCGAGGGATTGGCGACGCCGCGCAAGCCCTTGTCGGTCATGGCGAAGACGCCGAGTTCATTGACGGCGCCGAAGCGATTCTTCACCGCGCGCACCAGGCGAAAGCTCGAATGCGTATCGCCCTCGAAGTAGAGCACGGTGTCGACCATGTGTTCCAGCACGCGCGGGCCGGCCAGGCTACCTTCCTTGGTGACGTGGCCGACCAGGATCACGCAGGTACCCGACTGCTTGGCGAAGCGCGTCAGCTGCGCCGCGCATTCGCGCACCTGTGCCACCGAGCCCGGCGCCGACTGCATGGCGTCCGACCAGACGGTCTGGATCGAGTCGATCACGGCAATGGCCGGGCGCAGCTTGACCAGGGTGGCGAGGATTTTTTCCAGGTTGATCTCGGCCAGCAACTGCATGCGACCGACATCGAGCTGCAGGCGCCGCGCGCGCAGCGCAACCTGCTCGCCCGATTCCTCGCCCGAGACATAGAGCACGTTTTCGCTGGCCTGGGCCAGGCGCGCCAGGGCCTGCAGCAGCAGCGTCGACTTGCCGATGCCGGGATCGCCGCCGATCAGCACCACGCCGCCGGCCACCAGGCCGCCGCCCAGCACGCGGTCGAACTCCTCGACGCCGGTGGGCTGGCGCGGCTCCTCGCGCGGCCGGATCTCGGCCAGCATCTGCGGTCCGCCGGCGCCGCCCAGCGCGGCGAAGCTGCGCCCGGCAGGCTGGGCGGTATCGACCACGGTCTCGACCAGGGTGTTCCACTGGCCGCAGCCGGGGCACTGGCCCTGCCACTTGGGCGAACTGGCGCCGCACTCGGTGCAGGAATATTGCGTCTTCGCTTTTGCCATCAGTCGATATCGACGACAGGCACCCGCGCGGCCAGGGCGCAGAACATTTCATACGAGACGGTGCCGGCGGCGGCGGCGACATCGTCCGCGGCCAGGTACATGTTTCCTGCGCCACCCCACAAGGTCACCGTCTCGCCAACGCCGACTTTTGCCGGCACGTCGCTCAAGTCGATGCAGAGCTTGTCCATCGACACCCGGCCCAGCGTCCGTGTACGTTGCCCGGCGACCTGCACCGGGGTGCCGGTCGGGGCATGGCGCGGATAGCCGTCGCCGTAGCCGCAGGCAACCACGCCGATACGCATCGCGCGCTCGGCGACAAAGCTGCTGCCGTAGCCCACCGTGTCGCCGGGCACGAGTTCGCGCACCGCAATCAGTTCGCTTTCCAGCGTCATCACCGGCAGCAATCCAAGTTCGGCCGCAGTTTGCATGGCGGGGAACGGCGACGAACCGTAGAGCATGATGCCGGGGCGTACCCAGTCGCCAATGGATTCGGGAAAGCGCAGCAGCGCCGCCGAATTCGCCAGCGACACCGGCAGGGCGCGGCCGCCGGTCATGGCGCGGAAGCGCAGCAGTTGCTGCTCGATGCCGCGCGCTTCGTCGGCATCGGCGAAATGGGTCATCAGCGCAAGGGACTCGAGGCAGTCGGCCATGACCAGGCGATCGAGTGCCGTGTTGAATTCCGCCTGATCGAAACCGAGCCGGTTCATGCCCGTGTTGAGCTTCAGGTACACCGGCTGACGCCGCGGCAGGCAGGCATCGATCAGCGCATCCACCTGCCACATCGCATGCAGCACCGGCGTCAATTCCAGTTCGGCGAACAGGGGCAGGTCGTCGGCCTGGTAGGGGCCTTCCAGCATCAGTATCGGATGGGTCATGCCGGCATCGCGCAGCGCCATGGCGCCTTCCAGTTCCACCAGCGCAAAGCCGTCCGTGGCTTCACTCAAGGCCTGCGCCGCCGGGAGCAGGCCATGCCCGTAGGCATCGGCCTTGACTACGCTCCAGACCCGGGCAGCACCGGCATGACGCCTGACGACATTGTGATTGTGGCGCAGCGCCGACCAGTCGAGCCGCGCGCGTATCGGTCGCGACATGAACCGCCTAGGGCTTCCTCGTCGCTATCAGGGAACGCAGCCGCGCGGCGGCGAATTCGACGAAAGTCGCGACCAGCCGCGAGCGGAATTTTTCCTTGGGATAGACCATGGACAGGGTGCGGATCAGGCGCGGCTTCAAGGGTATCGCCACGATGTCGCCCAGACGCTGTTCTTTTATCACCGACGCCCGTGAAGCAATGGCAAAACCCAGCCCGGTTTCGACCACGCCGTTGAGGGCGATGGGACTGCCGAGTTCCATCACCACATTCATCTGGTCGAGGGATATCCCGCAATGGCGCAGGTAGTTTTCGGTGAATTCACGCGTTCCCGAACCCGGCTCGCGCGAAATGAAGGCATGCTCCAGCAACTTCTGCGGGGCCAGTTCCTTGTGCCGCGCCAGCGGAAAGCGCGGATGGCAGATCACCACCAGTTCGTCGTCGCAGCACACCTCGCACTCCAGCGTGGGCTCATGCGAGAGCGATTCGATGAAGCCGATGTCGATGGTATGTTCCATGACGCGATGTTCGATCGCCTCGGAATTGCCGACCATCAGGCGCGAGCGTACATTGGGATAGCTCGACTTGAATTCGCCGAGGATGCCCGGCAGCATGAATTCGGCAATCGTGGTCGATGCGCCCACCATCAGTGAACCACCGATCTCGCCGGTCAATTCGGAGAGGCGCACGTCCATTTCGGACGACAGTCCCAGGATTCTTTCCGCATAACCGAGCACCACCTCGCCGGCCGGTGTCAGCGCAATGCGTCCGTGGCCGCGATCGAACAACCGCGTATTGAAGTGCTCTTCGAGTTGCTTGATTTGAAACGTCACGGCCGGCTGCGTCATGAAGAGCACGTCTGCCGCCTTGGTGAACGACAATTGTTTGGCAACCGCATGAAAGACCTGCAAGCGGCGATCGGCCATTTCTGATACCTCCGAATTGAAGAATTGCGTTTTCGGGTGTATTCAATCACAAATCACC
>CAZYTN010000285.1:0-3183 GCA_964650115.1 uncultured Sulfuritalea sp. | reverse complement strand
TCGATGAAGGTTTCCGCCATGAAATGCAGTTCGGCCTGGCGGCTGCCCGGCAGCAAGGCAATGACCGGCCGGTTGGCCGCCAAACCGAGACTTTCGCGCACCGCGCACTGGTCGATTTGCAGGGGAATCACATCGGCCAGCGGGTGTCCGACATAGCTGCACTTTACCCCGGTACCACGGTAAAGCTCCGGTTCGAACGGATACAGGGCAAGAATGTGGCTCACCGAGCGAATGATCTTGTGTATCCGGCTCTTGCGCCAGGCCCAGATCGACGGGCTGACAAAGTGGATGGTGGCAATGCCGCCCGCCTTGAGGCGCTTTTCCAGCCACAAGTTGAAGTCGGATCCGTCGACGCCGATGAAGACGTCCGGCTTGTCCTTCAGCAGACGGCGCAAGAGCTGGCGCCGCATGCGGCTGATGGTCCGGTAGTGCCGCAGCACTTCGGCATAGCCGCGCACGGCCAGCGTCTCGGCCGGCCACAGCGAATCGAAGCCCTCGCGCTGCATCTTCGGTCCGCCGATGCCGTAAAACTGCGCATCCGGCAGATGCTTCCGCAGTGCGCCGATGAGATGCGCGGCAAGCTGGTCACTGGAGGCTTCCCCCGCGACCATGGCAATCCTTGGAACCTGTCTCATGGAATCACGTGACCGCGTTGCCGCCATCAGCGAATGATCCCGCGTCCGGGGGCGGCGAGAAAGTCGGTGAGCAGCGCCAGTTCAGGCGCGGCAGCCAGTTCGGATTCAATTGCGCTGCGCGCTTCGTCGAGTTTCATCCCGCTCTTGTACAGGGTCTTGTAGGCGCGCTTCACCGCGGCCACGGCAGCGGCTGAAAAGCCGCGCCGTTTGAGGCCTTCGGCGTTGATGCTGCGCGGTACGGCAGGATTGCCGGAGGCAATGACAAACGGCGGCAGGTCCTGCAGGAGGACGCAGCCGACTGCCGTGAAGCTGTGGGCGCCGATGCGCACGAACTGGTGCACCCCCGTGAAGCCGCCGAGTATCGCCCAGTCGTCGACATGCACGTGACCTGCCAGCTGCGTGTTGTTGGCAAAGATGGTCTGGTTGCCCACCTGGCAATCGTGCGCCAGATGGACATAGGCCATGATCCAGTTGTCATTGCCCAGCCGCGTCACGCCGGCGTCCTGCACCGTGCCGCAGTTGAAGGTGCAGTACTCGCGAATGGTGTTGCGATCGCCGATTTCCAGGCGTGTCGGTTCGCCGGCGTACTTCTTGTCCTGCGGTTGCTCGCCGATGGAGCAGAACTGGAAAATTCGATTGTCGCAGCCGATCCGGGTGTGCCCGGATACCACGACGTGAGGACCGATGATCGTGTGATCGCCGATCTCGACATGCTCGCCGACCAGCGAATAGGGGCCGATGACGACGCCACGGCCAAGCCGCGCTGCGGGGTGGACGATGGCCGTCGGGTGGACGCTCATGAAGACGTGGGACGCATGGCGCACATCAGATCGGCCGCGGCCGCCACCTGGCCATCGACTTTCGCCGTCGCCGAGAATTTCCATATGCCGCGCTTGGTGGCCGCAAGCCTGACATCGATCACCAGTTGATCGCCGGGACCGACCGGCTTCTTGAAGCGCGCATTGTCGATGCCGACGAAGTAGTAAACCGACACGCCGTCGGGTTTGCTGCCCATGGTCTTGAAGGAAAGAATCGCCGCCGTCTGCGCCATCGCCTCGATCACCAGCACGCCCGGCATCACCGGATGATGCGGATAGTGGCCGGGAAAGAACGGCTCGTTCATGCTGACATTCTTCAGCGCGGTAATCCTCTCGCCGGGAACCACTTCCAGCACCCGATCCACCAGCAGGAACGGATAGCGATGCGGCAGGTATTCCAGAATCTGATGGATATCCATGCTGGAATCGATTGCTCCGCTTGCAGCTGTTTCGCTCATGATTTCTTCTCCAATGCGGCGAGCCGCTTTTCCAGGGCACGGATTTTATCGGCCATCGCATCAAGGTGGCGCAGCCGCGAAAAATTTCGCAGCCAGTCGCCATGTTCGAGGAAGGGTACGCCGCCACAGTAGGTGCCCGCGTTCGGGATCGATTTTGCCACCAGCGTACCCGCCGTCACACTGACATCGTCGGCAATCCGCAAATGGCCGATGATCATCGCGGCGCCACCCAGCGTACAGCGTGCCCCGATCACTGTACTGCCGGCGATCCCGACACAGCCTGCGATCGCCGTGTGGGCGCCGATCTGCACGTTGTGGGCAATCTGTATCTGGTTGTCGAGCTTGACGCCATCGGCGATGACCGTGTCGCCCAGTGCGCCGCGATCGATCGTGGTGCCGGCCCCGATCTCGACATCGTCGCCGATCAGTACGCGCCCCACTTGCGGAATCTTGACCCAGGCGCCATCGCCCTCGCGCGCAAAACCGAAACCGTCGGACCCGATCACCGCTCCGGAATGGACCAGGCAGCGGGCACCCAGGCGACTGCCGGCGTAGATCGCCACATTGGCGGCGAGACGGCTGTCGGCGCCGATCTCAACCCCGGCGCCGATGCTGCAGTTGGCGGCGATCACCGCCCGCTCGCCGATCCTGGCGCCGGGGCCGAGCCAGACGTTGGGGCCGACGCTGGCACTGGCAGCGACCTCGCCCTCGACCACCGCGCTCGGATGAATACCGGGTTCCGCCGCAGGCGGGGGATTCAGCCACTGCGCCACGCGCGCGAAATAGAGATAGGGCTGCGGCGTCAGAATCGCCGCGGTCAGACCTTCCGCCGCAGGCGGCGCCATGATCACGGCGGCTCGGGTAGTCGCCAGATGCTGTCGATACTTCGGGTTGGCGAGGAAAGCCAGGTCGCCGGGACCGGCACTCTCCAGCGGGGCAATACGCGAAATCACCGTATCGCCGGCGCCGACTATTTCTCCGCCTAGGCGGGCGACGATCTGGTCGAGCCGCAGCATCACGGCAGGAAACTTACTTGGTATTGGCGCCGTCGCCCAACGCCTTGATCACCTTGTCGGTGATGTCGATGCGCGGGTTGGCGTAGACCGCCTCCTGGAAGATGATGTCGTATTTCTCGGCTTCCGCAAGCTGCTTGATGATCTTGTTCACGCGCTCGAAAATTGCCGCCATTTCCTCATTCTGCCGCTGGCTCAGATCCTCGCGGAACTCGCGCTGCTTGCGCTGGAATTCGCGATTGAGATCGCCGAACTCGCG
>CAZYTN010000284.1:0-3185 GCA_964650115.1 uncultured Sulfuritalea sp. | reverse complement strand
AGCGCTCCTTCGGTGTAGGGAATGCCGAGGACGATCATGCCGTGATGCAGGAGCGGCAACATCATCGACAGCAGGGTGGATTCCTGGCCGCCGTGCATCGAGGCTGTAGACGTAAATACCGCTGCCGGCTTGCCTGCCAGGGCGCCCGTGAGCCACAGACCGCCGGTGGAGTCGAGGAAATACTTCAGTGGCGCGGCCATGTTGCCAAAGCGGGTTGGACTGCCCATGGCGAGACCAATGCATTCTTCAAGATCGATTGCTTCGACATAGGGTGCGCCTGTATCCGGAATCGCGGCTTCGCTTGCTTCGCAGACTGCCGAAATTCTTGGCACGGTGCGCAGACGCGCTGCGACACCGGGTGTCTGTTCGATGCCGTGCGCGATGTGGCGCGCCAGTTCGCGAACCGAGCCGTGATGGCTGTAGTAAAGAACCAGAATTTCCCGGATAGCGCTTGCCGTCTTCATTATCCAGCCTCCGTTAAAATATGATTATATGTGGCTCCTGGCACCCTTCCGGTTGATTCTGCGCACCGCGCGCCGTTTCCATGGCGAACATTGCGCGCAAACTGCAGCCGCACTTTCCTTTGCCACCTTGATTGGTCTGGTGCCAATGATTGCTGCCGCGTTTGCCGTGATTTCCTTTTTGCCCGTTGGCGTCGGCCTTGGTTCGGCCTTGCAGAAATTTCTCCTGGCCAATCTGTTGCCTGACAAGGCCGGCATCATCATCGCAAAATATGTTGGCCAGTTTGCGTCTCGCGCCGGACACGTGACCGTTGTCGGAATTGCCATACTTGGAGCGACGGCCCTGATGCAGATGCTCACCATCGAGCGAGCCTTCAACCACATATGGCGTGTCAAGTCCAGTCGCCCGCTGTTGCGACGCCTGGCCATGCATGGTCTTGCGCTGCTGCTCGGGCCGCTGGCATTTGGCGCCAGTCTCGCCGCGATCTCGTTTGTCACCAGCGTCTCGCTTGGTTTCGTCGACGAGCCGGCTTGGGTGAGCAAGGTCTTGCTGCGGGGTCTGTTGCCCTTCGCCTTCATGTCCGCACTGTTCGGCCTGCTCTATTGGGCGGTGCCCAACAAGCCGGTCAAGGGCTGGCATGCGGCCTTTGGCGGAGCACTGGCGGCGCTGGGCTTTGCCGGCCTGCAGGAGCTATTCACGCTCTATATCGCTGCCGGATTTACCGTGAACGCCGCGGTCTACGGCGCCTTCTCTGTGATCCCGGTATTTCTGGTCTGGCTTTACGCGTCCTGGAGCGTGATTCTCATCGGCGCACTGGTCGTCGCCGAGTTGCCGCAATCCGCGCGTGCCTAACTCGCTGTGGGATTGCGAATAAATTCGAAAACCTCGATGCTCGCAGTCTCGACGAGGGTCCGGTGAGGCATGCATTCGGCGATCTGCAAGTGGTCGCCGTGCTCCTGCAGCAATGTGAAAGGGCGGACATTGTGATCGCCGCGCACGGCCAGAATCGCTTCGCTACGGTTGAGGTTAGTCAGGGCCGGAAGCAGCAATGCCGGGACCGGTTGCTCAGGATTGCGGCTGGTCAATGTTTGTATCCGTACCGGCTTTGCCGATGGCGCCAGGACTTCCAGTCCCATCTCCACATGACTGCTGCTCTTGCTGCGAGCCCAACGTACGAGGCAAATCTGCCAGCCAGCGCCGTCGCCGGTACGCAAACCCACGGCACAACCTGCCACGATATCGGTGACCTCGCCGACGACATGTACGATCGCGTAGCCTGAAGGGCCCTCGTTGAGAATTGTCCAATCGCTGTAGGTCAGTTCGCAGCTACTGGATTTGGGCTCTTTTTGCGAGTCGCTTACCAGCGCTGCCCACAAGCTGCTCAATTGCGTACAGACATCCACGTTCAGGGATTGCGTGCGGCGATTGAAATTGCGTCGCCGTGGCGCGACCCAGCACTGACGCGCCCTTTCGAGCGCGTTGCGGTAGTCGGCCCCGGCTGCTTGACGCGGCAAGCCGAGCGACGACGGAGGCACGCCGTCATTCAAGTGATCCAGATGTCGCGCAGCCAGCTCGGCAAGCTCGCCAAAACGGAAGTAGAGGCACGGGCCACCCTCGGGCATCAGGCGCAGCAGGGCTACGGGCGGTTGATCAAGACTGGCGTCGAGCCAGAACCAGTCGCCGGATCCCTCCGGACGAATCATGTCTATTCGGGTGGCTGCAGCGTGAGTTTCGAGATAATCCGCAAGGAAAGCGATTTCACGCGGTGTCAGCCCCTCGGGTTGCGCTGCGGTGAGCGCCAGCATGGCCTTGAAACGGGCATCGATTGCGCTCATCTCGGCCGGCAGGGTGGCCGTTGGGTCGAGCGACTCGTGGGCAGCATGATAGAGCGCCTGCGCGTTGCGCCAGAAGTTAATGGGCGTGGGAATCGCAATCAGCAAGGTGGCGACGAGTTGCCGCGACAGGTTGATGATTCCTTGCAGGCATATTTGGGGTCTGCTGCGATGGACCCTGGCAAGCTCCTGCGGGTCTGCGTCCCCGGCGACCTGCAGCCAGGTTTCGCCGAGTTCTGCGCGCAGGCCGATCAAGCCTTGGGCGACGGTGCCCAGGTGAATTGGCAAGGGCAGTTTGACGTCGAGCAACAGTGGAACAAGCGCGTCGTCGATCCGGTCGGCGCGCTGCTGGAGCAGTTCGTCGATCTTGAGGCGATGCAGTATCGGAAGTCCCAGCGAGGCAATTGCTGCAAGGTGTTTGCGCAAGGGCACCAGATCGAGCAGTGGATCTTCCTGCTGTGGCTCGGCGAGCCAGTCCAGTGCCTGCTGTAGCTTGATGGGCGGCGGAGATATTTTCTTGCTGCGCATGATAAGCGGAAGTGCCGGGAATGAAATGTGATTCTAGTAGAATCCACAGCCGTTTTCATTTGTTTGCGTTATGAGGTGTCCGCAATGACCGGCTTGCTGTCGACCAAACCCATCGATCCGCGGGATCGTTTGATCGTTGCCCTTGATCTTCCGGACGCAGAGGCAGCGCGAGCCCTGGTGGTTGAACTCGGCGATGCGGTGGTTTTTTACAAAATCGGGCTGGAACTATTCATGACCAGCGGCTATTTCGATTTGCTGCACTGGTTGGTCGGACAAGGCAAGAAGGTATTTGTCGACCTGAAGTTCTTCGATGTGCCGGAAACGGTGCGTTCCGCCGTGCGGGCCCTGGCCGGCAGCGGGGCC
>CAZYTN010000283.1:0-3194 GCA_964650115.1 uncultured Sulfuritalea sp. | reverse complement strand
AGCCATGCTGCGCATCCGTGGCCGCTTGATGTCCGCCGGCAAGCTGGGCAAGCAAGCGCTCGGCGGCGTGATGCTGCTGCTTGGCGCGGCAATCCTCACCGGTGGCGACAAACTGTTCGAAGCCTGGGTACTCCGCTCCGCACCCTCCTGGCTGGTTACACTGACGACTTCGATCTAGGAGTTCTGCATGAGCTACATTCTTGGCATCGTGCTGCTGACAGTTTTCGGCGGACTGCTTTTTTTCCAATGGCATCTGGCGCGCAAGGCCAAAGCCATTGAAGGACAAGCCGTGCCCGAGCTTGAGCCAGCGGTGGAAGCCAGCTTGCGCGAACGTGGCAAGGTGCTGCTTTACTTTTTCAGCCCCCACTGCGGCCCGTGCCGAACGGTGACACCGGTAATCGACCGCCTGGCGGCGTTGCACGATAATGTTTTCAAGTTCGACGCGAGCCAGTCGCTCGATCTTGCCCGCCGGCTTGGGGTAATGGCGACACCGACGATGATGCTGCTGGCCGACGGTCGAATCGCCCACGTCAAGCTTGGCACCGTGTCCGCGCAACGTATCGAAGCCCTGCTTGAGTAAAAAGTCGGGGCTGATGAAGCCCCTGCGCAGCAAGGCGATCGAGCAATCAGGCGCGGCAAGCGCTTTTCCCGTCAATCTGGATCGGCGGGCAAGGTACGTCGCCATAGGAGCAGAACACGCAGCAGTCGCCGGACTTGGGCTTCAAGAGCGCACGGCAGTCTTCGCACTCGTAGAACCACTGACATGCATCGGTGGGCATGGTTTCGGTTTTGACGTGGCCGCAGTGCGGACAGGTCAGCGTGGATTGCAGGATTGGTTCGATGCTCATGCACCGATTATCGCAAAAAGTCGGCGCTGGCGGGACGGCATTATTCCTTGACGCACGCCCGGCTGGCGGCCATCGCTTGTTGCTGCATGGCGTCCATGCGCGACAGACGGCCCTGGGTGGTCTGGTCGAGTTCCACTGGCGCGGCGGCAGCCGCCGTGCGAGCAAGCGAAACCCGTAGCGTGGCAAGCCGACTTTCCAGCAGGGTGCGCGGATCGTTCATCGCATCAACAGCGTGGGAATGCCCGACGAGCCGAGCATGGTGTTGGTCATGCAGCCGAACAGCAGGCTGCGCAAGGGCGAATGCGCATAGGCGCCCATCACCAGCAGGTCGATATCCCGCTCCTCGATCATGCGGGCGATGACGCCACCGACCTCGCCAGGAATCAGAAGGGGAACGACTTCGCGTCCGGCGGCGGCGAGCGTTTCCTGTGCCCAGGCCATTTGCTTCGGGTTGTCCTGACGCGCCGGGCCCGACATCAGCACATGGATCGTCTGGCCGGTGAAGAGCGGACTGGCGGCGACATACTCGACACCCCGGCGCGTCAGACCGCCGCCATCGAAGGCGATCATCGTGCGCTGCGGCGGACGGAAGCTGTCGGTGACGCTGAGGATCGGCGTGCGCAGGGCGCGTACCACGCGCTCGACATTGCGGCCGAGATTGCGCTTCGGCTGAGTCGTTTCCGAGGTCTCGCCGCGCCGGCCCCAGACGAAGAGTTCAACTTCGGCTTCGAGGCCGACCAGAGTTTCCTCCAGTTCGCCGTGCCGCTGCTTCATGTCGGGCGCGACGATGCCGGCGGCCAGCGCGCGTTCGCGCAGGCGGTTGAGGAAGAGCCGGCCGTTTTCGTGGGCGGCGTGCGCTTTTTTGGCATCGGCGTCGCTCAACTTCTTGAGCAGCATTTCCTGGGCGTTGAAGCCGATGGCGCCGCTGTGGTCCTCGCCCGAGCCGATTTCCGGATGGCGGTCGATGACGTGCAGGAACTTGAGCGGCGCCTTGAGGCGCTGCGCGGCCCAAATGGCGTAATCGGCGACGTGGTCGGCGAAATGCGAGCGGTCGACGCAGGCGAGTACTTTCTTGTCCATTTCCATGTCGCGCTCCTCAATGCATCAACTGTTCGACGGCGTCGGGCTTGTCATGCACGGCAAAGCGATCCACCAGCGTGGCGGTCGCCTCGTTCATGCCGATCACCTCGACCTCGGTGTCCTCGCGGCGGAACTTGAGTACCACCTTGTCGAGCGCACTGACGGCGGTCACATCCCAGAAGTGCGCGCGGCTGACGTCGATGCGTACCTTGTCGACCACCTCCTTGAAGTCAAAGGCGGCGACGAAGCGATCGGCCGAGGCGAAGAACACCTGGCCGAGCACATGGTAATGGCGCACGCGGCCTTCCTCGACCGAACGCGACGAGACATGCAGCACCTTGCCCACCATGTCGGCGAAGAAGAAGCCGGAGAGCAGCACGCCGACCAGCACGCCTTGCGCCAGATCGTGGGTGACGACGACCACGGCGACGGTGGCGAGCATCACCACGCGGTAGCTGCGCGGGTGCTTCTGCAAGTTACGGATCGAGGCCCAGTTGAAGGTGCCGATAGAGACCATGATCATCACCGCCACCAGCGCGGCCATCGGGATTTGCGACACCCAGTTGCCGAGGAACACCACCATCAGCAGCAGGAACACGCCCGCCGCCAGCGTGGAAAGACGGCCGCGCCCGCCGGATTTCACGTTGATGACCGACTGGCCGATCATGGCGCAGCCCGCCATGCCGCCCACGCAGCCGGAAGCGATGTTGGCGATGCCCTGGCCGACGCATTCGCGGTTCTTGTTGCTCGGCGAATCGGTCAGTTCATCGACGATGGAGGCCGTCATCAGCGATTCGAGCAGGCCGACCACGGCGAGCGTGACCGACACCGGGAAGATGATCCGCAGCGTTTCCCAGTTCAGCGGCACCTCGGGCAGCAGGAAGACCGGCAGACTGTCGGGCAACTGGCCCATGTCACCGACGCTGCGGATATCCAGCCCCAGCGCGATGGCGACGGCGGTGAGCACGACGATGGCGACCAGCGGCGAGGGCACGGCTTTCGTCACGAGCGGGAACAGGTAGATGATGCCCAGCCCGGCGGCAACCATGGCATAAACCACCCAACTGACATTGGTCAGTTCCGGCAGTTGCGCCATGAAGATGAGGATCGCCAGCGCATTGACGAAGCCGACGATGACGGCGCGACCGACGAAGCGCATCAGCGAACCGAGCTTGAACCAGCCGGCGAGGATTTGCAGCACGCCGGTAAGGATGGTCGCGGTCAGCAGGTATTGCAGGCCGTGTTCCTTGACCAGCATCACCATCA